>CALPVM020000202.1 GCA_943327015.2 Akkermansia muciniphila | reverse complement strand
TACTTGCCATTGCTCCAACATGCTGAGAGCGAGTTTATTTTCAATACCGCCAGCAACATTGCCACCATTATCAACAGTGCCGCCAACATCAACCAAGCGGTGGATCGGGTATCGCGTATTGTTTTTGCGCTGCGGGCTTTTTCCAATGCAGACACACCGGGGCAATGGGTCAAGGAAAATATTCAAAACGGTCTAGACACTGTGCTGAGTAAGTACAAAGTGCAAATGATCAAGGGCTCCGCCGTAGTCCGTAAATTTGAACCCATTGCGCCCCTGCCCTGCATAGCCGAAGAGTTGCAACAGGTGTGGACGCATCTGATTCACAACGCCCTGCAAGCCATGAATTACCAGGGAACTCTGACCGTAGGACTTCAACAAGCAACCGACCATGCCATAGTGACGATTCAAGACACGGGCACTGGTATTGCGGATGATATTCAACCTAGAATTTTCGATGCCTTTTTTACCACCCGCACCTCGGGTGAAGGCAGTGGTTTGGGACTGGCGATTGTGAAAAAGATTATCGACAAGCACCAAGGCCGAATTGAAGTAACTACAACGGTTGGTGCAGGCAGCACGTTTACCGTAGTTTTGCCTTACCAACGCGCCTAGTCATACAAATCTGGCTGCTTTTCGGGCACCACCACCCCTAAATGCCCGTAAGCCGCCAACGTAGCAATACGGCCACGTGGGGTACGCTGCAAGTAGCCTTGCTGAATCAAATAAGGCTCAATCACATCTTCGATGGTTTCGCGCTCCTCGCCAATGCTGGCGGCAATATTGTCCAACCCCACCGGGCCACCATCAAAGCGGTTAATCACGGCTTCCAGCATTTTGCGGTCCATTAAATCCAGACCTTGCGGGTCTACATCCAGCATAGCAAGTGCGCGGTTGGCAATATCGAGTGTAATTTTGCCACTGCCTTTGACCTCGGCATAGTCGCGCACGCGCCGCAACAAGCGGTTGGCAATACGGGGTGTGCCGCGCGCACGACGGGCAATTTCAAAAGCGCCGTCTTCATCAGCCGGAACATGCAACAAACCAGCGCTACGGGTCACAATCTTGAGCAGCTCTTGTGCCGTATAAAACTCCAGCCGCGCCACAATGCCGAAGCGGTCACGCAAGGGGTTGGTCAGCATGCCGGCACGGGTGGTAGCACCAACCAATGTAAAAGGCTGCAAATCAAGCTTGATGGAGCGCGCTGCCGGGCCCTCGCCGATCATGATGTCAATGGCGTAGTCCTCCAAGGCAGGATACAAAATCTCTTCGACCACCGGCGATAGACGGTGAATTTCGTCAATAAACAAAACATCATTCTTTTCCAGATTGGTCAGCAGTGCCGCCAGGTCTTTCGGTTTTTCGAGCACCGGACCACTGGTTTGACGTAAATTGACACCCAATTCATGCGCGATGATGTGCGAAAGCGTTGTTTTACCCAAACCCGGCGGGCCAAACAACAAAACATGGTCTAGGGCCTCTGAGCGTTTTTTGGCTGCTCCAATAAAAATCTCCAGCTGCTCACGCACCTTGGCTTGCCCCACATATTCGTCCAGCAACTTAGGGCGCAGTGCACGCTCAATCGCATCTTCGCCCCCCATGGCTGCACCCGATACCATGCGGCTGGCAGATTGTTCGCGCGCTGGACTTAAAAAATTGTCGGTCTGAATACTCACTGCGCTGCACCCGTCTCAATAAAATGGTGAATTAGACTCATGACTATAGCGCCCGTATGCTTAGAACCTGCGCCAAGCACTCAAGTCTGCACTAAAAATGCCGATATTTTCTCTATTTGAAAGGCTATGCACTTATGCAACCCACTGCATCAAAAAAAACCTTGCGTATCGCTGCAATCACCCTTATGGTAGGGCTTGCCCCTTTTGTAAGCACAGCCAATGACAACGTTAAAAAAGGTAAAGTCACCACCGAAGCACCGGCTGGTGAAATTTCTGCCACATCGGCATCTAGCCCCAAAGAGGTTGGCAACCAAGTGCGTGAGGCCTTGGGTACGAGCGTCGCACCGAATAAAAAACTGACCTTGGTTTTCAATGGCAAGCCCGGTAGTGCAGAAGATCACGCTGCAAAAAGTGCAAGCACCGTCAAAACAAGTGCAAAAGCATCCAGACCGCTTGGTATGCTTGCTGCTCCTATGCCAGCAGTCACCGGGCAATCCGTTGCTAAATCGGCTAAGGATCAAGAACAAGGAAACCACGAAATACATTGGTCTTATGAAGGTGAAGGTGCACCTAAAGCATGGGGCAAACTCAAGCCTGAATTCTCTATGTGCGCATTGGGCAAACGCCAATCGCCCATTAACATTATTGATGGCACCACGCTGCATGGCCCGGCCGAACCGATTCAGTTTAACTACTCCCCCAGTAATGCCGTTGTAGTTAATAATGGCCACACCATACAAGTGGATGTGCAAGGCAACAATTCAATTACAGTGCGTGGTTCAACCTACCGGCTATTACAGTTCCACTTTCATACCCCATCAGAAGAACAAATAGACTTTAAACATTTCCCGATGGTGGCTCACTTGGTTCATAAAAATGAGGAAGGCCAGTTAGCAGTCATAGCACTGTTGATGGATATTGGAACCATGAATCCGGTAATCGATAAGGTGTGGACTTACATGCCACTTGAAACCAACGACCGTGTACGTATGCCCCGGGAATCTATAAATTTGAATGAATTGCTACCCACCGACCAACGCTACTACCAATTTATGGGCTCACTCACTACCCCGCCCTGCTCAGAGGGCGTACTTTGGATGGTGATGAAACAACCTATTCAAATCAGTAAAAACCAACACAAAATATTTACACAACTTTATGCATTTAATGCTAGGCCGGTGCAGCCCTTGAACGGTAGAACAATACGGGAGGCACAGTAAGGCTTTAATATTGACTAAGCAAACCATCCAGAGCAAACTAAAAATCATGAATCACACTTCAGTCGGCCCTGCCGACGGGCGTTTAATGATTTATTTTCATGGAGTTCCGGGTGCTCCTTCTGAAATTAACGCATTGAACGATTATGCGCATAAACACGCATTACGTATCGTTTGCCAAGATAGACTATCGCTAAACTTTAGCAGCAATGATGTGCTTTATTTCCAATCTCTAGCTGCAGATATCAAAGAGATCGCTCAAGGTAAAAAAGTAGATATCGTGGGGTTTTCTATAGGCGCATTTGTCGCATTACAAGTGAGCCGATTAATCCCTGATCTTGTTAAAAATTTGCACTTAGTTTCCCCTGCTGCGCCATTGGAAGGTGGCGATTTTTCAAATCACATGGCAGGGAAAACAGTTTTTAAACTCGCCCAAAAAGCACCTTTAGTGTTTAAAGCCTTATCAAATTGGCAAAAATTTCTTGCCCTATATTGGCCCAAAATTCTGGTAAAAATGCTTTTTGCCACTGCCAGCGCTAAAGACAAAGATCTGGTTAAAAACCGTCAATTTCAAAATGATATTCAATTGATACTAACGGATTGCTTTGCCCATAACACGCAGGGGTACATACGCGATATTTGCCGTTATGTTTCGCCATGGCATGAATCATTAGCATCTGTTGCCGTCAAAACACACCTATGGCATGGTGAACAAGACAATTGGTCACCTATTGCAATGTCAGAATATTTGCACAAGCAAATACCTGCCCAAACCTTCATTCATCGTTTGCCAGGTTTGTCACACTATTCATGCCTTTATGCTGCCACACCAGAAATTTGCAAACTGATTGAACAGAGCTAAAGCAAACGACTTAAGTGCAGGTCGATGTGCAACTACTTTGCCAACGCCCGAAGCGCCAGCTTAATTCCTTCACTCACACCCACATCTGCTGGCAAAGGTTTAAGTGCCAGTGCAGCCTCTTTGTCGCTATAACCCAGCGCCAGCAGAGCTTGCAAAATGTCGGCCTGTGCATCGTTAACTGCAACTGCAGACACGCCAATATCTGGAGCCAGTTTGCCTTTGAGTTCCAACAATAATCGCTCGGCAGTTTTTTTGCCGATGCCGGGCACTTTAATCAGGCGCCCTGCCTCTTGCAAAGCAATGGCTTGCACCAAATCGGACACACCCATGCCCGATAGCACTGCCAAAGCAGTACGCGGCCCCACGCCGGATATTTTGATCAGCTCACGAAATGCTTCGCGTTCTGGCGCACTACCAAAACCATACAATATTTGCGCATCTTCACGCACCACAAAGTGCGTAAGCAACGATACTTTTTCTCCGCCGGCAGGCAGGTTATAAAACGTACTCATTGGCACATGTACCTCGTAGCCAACGCCACCGCAATCAATGACCACCTGCGGAGGATTTTTATCGCTTAATATGCCTGTTAATTTACCGATCATGGTCTACCTTGTATGTATGTATGCAGTATTCTGCCTATGATGGAAGCTTACATCCTATATTACCAACTTCAGTGGAATTATCAGCTTGATTCTCCGACACACCTTCACCCCGCTCAACAACACC
>CALPVM020000201.1 GCA_943327015.2 Akkermansia muciniphila | reverse complement strand
GGTCTACTATGATGATAACGGCAAGCTCCCCTTACTCAAGTGCGTACAGGCTGCAGAAAAAACTATTATGGAAAGCCCGAAACCTCGTGGCTATTTGCCGATTGATGGTATTGCGGCCTACGACGCTGGGGTCAAAGCACTTGTTTTCGGCGCCCAAAGTGAGCCCGTAACCAGCGGCCGTGTAGCCACAGTTCAGGCCATTGGCGGAACCGGTGGCTTAAAAATTGGAGCTGATTTCTTAAAACGACTTAACCCCGATGCGCAAGTACTGATTAGCGACCCCAGCTGGGAAAACCACCGCGCCCTGTTTACCAGTGCAGGTTTTACAGTCAACACCTATCCTTACTACGACGCTGAGCAACGCGGTATTAATTTTGCAGGCATGCTGGGTGCTTTAGACACTGCCCCGGCAGGCACTATTGTGCTGCTGCACGCTTGCTGCCATAACCCGACTGGCTACGATCTATCCCCAGCACAGTGGGAGCAAGTGATCGCAGTTTGCAAGTCGCGCGGTTTAGTGCCATTTTTAGACATGGCTTACCAAGGTTTTGGTTTTGGTTTGGCAGAAGACGGCGCAGTTATTCAGCAATTTGTAGATTCTGGACTGACATTTTTTGTTTCCACATCGTTTAGCAAAAGCTTTAGCCTGTATGGTGAGCGTGTGGGTGCATTGAGTGTTTTATGCACGACCAAAGAAGAAACCGACCGCGTACTCAGCCAACTCAAAATTGTGATTCGCACCAACTACAGCAATCCGCCTACGCATGGTGGCTCGGTCGTTGCCGCAGTGCTTGGCAACCCTGAACTGCGCGCCATGTGGGAAGCAGAGTTAGGTGAAATGCGGGTGCGTATCAAAGCCATGCGCCAAAAGCTGGTAGAGGGCCTCAAAGCTGCTGGAGTGCAACAAGACATGGGTTTTATTACCCAGCAAATTGGTATGTTCAGTTATTCAGGTTTAAGTAAAGACCAGATGGTACGACTGCGCAGCGAGTTTGGCGTCTATGGCACTGACACAGGGCGCATGTGTGTTGCAGCGCTTAACAGCAAAAATATTGATTATGTTTGTGCATCCATTGCCAAAGTACTGTAATTAAATAAAAAAACCGGAGACAACTATGCGACGTTGGAATGGTTGGGGCGACAGCGCCACGACAATGCCCTTAAACAAGGCAGCATTGGCGATGATGGTAGAAAAACTCGGCACTGGTTTGACCGGCACCGATGCCAAGCGTGAAGACATTCTGGCTCAAGTGCCAACCTCACGCCTGCCCGACCATCCCATGATTCGCAAAGATGCCGACACCCGCTTTTCCATGGCGTTGGGCGAAAGCTTTTCCGACTGGATTCGCAAGCGTTTTGGCGCATTACCTCCGGTACCTGATGGCGTGGCATTTCCGGAATCCGGAATTGAAGTTCGCGATCTTCTTAACTTGGCACACAACAACAACTGGGTTGTAATACCGTATGCGGGTGGCACCAGTGTATCTGGCCACCTCGATTGCCCTATTAGCGAACGTCCGATTTTGTCCATTAACCTGAGCAAACTCAACCGCTTACGCAACCTTAACGCCACTAGCCAGCTTGCGACGTTCGAGGCCGGCACCACCGGCCCTGCGGTTGAATCCCAACTGCGTGCCTACGGTTTTACGCTAGGCCATTTTCCGCAATCGTTTGAATACTCCACTATCGGAGGCTGGGTGGTGACCCGCTCCAGCGGACAGCAGTCATTGCGCTATGGCCGCATAGAGCAATTGTTTGCCGGTGGAAAAATGGAAACACCCACCTCGTCGCTAGAAATACCAAGCTTGCCAGCGAGCAGTGCTGGGCCGGACATTCGAGAAATGGTCATGGGTTCAGAGGGGCGTTTTGGTATTTTGACCCAGGCTACGGTACGTATTACCCGTGTACCGGAGCATGAAAGTTTTCATGCCATTTTCTTTCCCAATTGGGACGCTGCCGAAGAAGCAGTACGCGAATTGGTGCAACGCAAGCTTCCTCTCTCGATGCTGCGTTTGTCCAATGCCACCGAGACCGAAACCAACCTTGTTATTGCAGGACACGCCAAACTGATTGGCTTGATGGAGCGTTATCTTTCTTTGCGTGGCTGCAAAAAAGACAAATGCCTACTCATGCTGGGTTTAACAGGTTCCAACCTTTCGACCCCACAAGTGCTGGACGAAGCCCGCTCCATAATTGCACCATTTGGCGCTGTTTACATTGGCACCATGATGGGCAACAAGTGGGCTGCCAACCGATTTAAAGGCCCCTACCTGCGTAACACCTTGTGGGAGCTAGGCTACTGTGCAGACACCGTAGAAACGGCTGTAGAGTGGACCAAGGTTAAACCGATGATGCAGGCAATGGAACAAGCTGCACGCGATGTGTTTAGTGAATACGACCAAAAAGTGCATGCATTTACGCACCTCTCTCACTTGTACCAGCAAGGAAGCAGCATCTATTCACAATATGTGTGGCCGATTGCACCCGGCGGTTTTGCTCCCAACTTTGAGCGCTGGAAAAAGTTAAAAGCAGCCGTATCCGCAACCATTGCAGCCCATGGCGGCACGGTAAGCCACCAGCATGGTGTGGGTCGCGACCATGCAACCCACCTGAAAAAAGAAAAAGACGCCATGGGTATGAACGCAATTGCCGAATTATGCCGTTTGTTCGACCCGAAAAAAATCATGAACCCCGGTAAACTACTGCAAGACGGCGGCCCATGGGCGGAGTAACCCACTTGCCCACCGTTTTCAGCCGCGCCGATTCTTTGGCAAAGGTTGAAAGTCAGGTATGGGATGTTGTGGTAATCGGCGGCGGTATATCCGGCGCGGGCGTGGCACAACAAGCCGCACGTCAGGGTTGGTCCGTATTGCTCATTGAACAGCAAGACTTTGCCTGGGGTACCTCCAGCCGCTCTTCCAAACTGGTGCACGGCGGTTTGCGCTACCTCAAAGAAGGCGACATCAAAACCACCTTGCACTCGGTGCGCGAACGTGAACGCTTAATGCGCGAGGCTCCTGAACTCATAGAGCCCCAGAGCTTTTTATTTGCCCTGTGTAAAAGCCGTAAACCGGGTCGCTGGTTATTTCAGTTGGGTCTGATAATTTACGACCTGATGGCAGGGCAACGTAGCCATTTTTATGCCGATTTAGCCACCACCCAAAAACTGGCTCCCGGTTTGGCTCCTGCCAACATGCAAGGTTCCATGGTTTTTAATGACGCCAAAACCGATGATGCAAGGTTGGTATGGCGTGTTCTGGCACAAGCGCAACAAGACGGTGCTGTTGCCTTAAATTATGCCTCTGCTACTAATTTGCAACTTGAAAATGGCTTGGTCACAGGCATTCAAATTACCGACAATACCACCGGCAAACTTCTGAATGTGCGCGCCAAAACCGTAGTCAATGCCACCGGCGCTTGGGCAGACCGGCTTCGTGGCAGCGTCAAAGGTAAACCTATGCTGCGACCCTTGCGCGGCAGCCATTTGGTGGTACCGATTCATCGTTTGCCGGTAGAGCACTCCATCAGCTTTATGCATTTGCAAGACGGCAGGCCGGTGTTTCTCTACCCTTGGGAGGGAGCCACCCTGATTGGTACCACCGACCTGGACCACACACACAATTTAGACCAAGAGGCGAGCATTACCCCGGCAGAAGTGCGCTACCTGATTGACGCTGTCAACGAGCAATTTCCGGCGGCACATATTACAACAGCAGATTTATGCGCTTGCTACGCCGGAGTACGCCCTGTGGTAGACGATGGCAGAGCGCAAGCCTCCAAAGCCCCGCGCGAGCATGTGGTGCTGGATGAATCCGGCCTCATTACCATTGCAGGTGGCAAGCTCACCACCTTTAGGCTCATGGCGCAAGATGCACTGGCTCTGGCGGCTAAACACGTAGGCAAGCCTTTTACCCGTAGCGACACAGCCATTTTTTCTCCCATGCCCGCCCCTAACCCTGATTGGGGACAAGAGGTACAACACCGACTCGCCGGGCGATATGGCCATAAAGCTACCCAAGTATGCGAATACATACTTAAGCAAACCGATGCTTTATACAAAGCTGACCTTTTAAAAACCATACCCGGAACCCAAACACTCTGGATTGAGTTACCCATTGCCTGCCAATTTGAAGCCATTGTGCATCTGGATGACCTACTGCTGCGCCGCACACGCCTAGGCATATTGCTGCCCCGTGGTGGACTGGATCACTTGGCGCACATAAAAGCCATTTGCAGTTACTTTCTGCCATGGGACGAAACGCAGTGGAACGCCGAAATTGAGCGTTACCGCTCGCTCATAGCCCGTCATTACCAACTGCCTGCCTCAGCATGAACAAGCCCTACCTGCTCGCCATTGACAACGGCACCCAAAGTGTTCGGGCCCTGTTGTTTGACTTGCAAGGCAACCTGATCGACAAAGCACAGGTCAGCATTGACACCTACCAGTCGCCCCAACCCGGCTGGATGGAAAACGACCCTCAAGCCTTTTGGAACAGCCTGTGCCAAGCATGTCAAAAACTATGGGCTACCACCACAG
>CALPVM020000200.1 GCA_943327015.2 Akkermansia muciniphila | reverse complement strand
TCCAAAGCACCCATAGTGCGATACTAGCAAGATAATCTGACATTTATACAATGGAGCCATGACAGCACATTTAAATTCTGTATCTCAGACCTTGGCCAGGCGTGCAATTGCGCTGGCACATGAAACGCTGGAGATTGAGGCCGCTGCCATTTTGAGTGCCAAGGCACGCATCGGGGAGCCATTTGCACAGGCAGTCTCAAAGATGTTGGCAACTACCGGACGCGTTGTAGTCATGGGTATGGGGAAAAGCGGCCATGTAGGGCGCAAAATTGCAGCTACCTTAGCATCTACCGGCACGCCTGCCATGTTTGTGCACCCGGCTGAGGCCAGCCACGGAGATTTGGGCATGGTAACAGCCACAGACTTAGTGCTGGCACTCTCCAACAGTGGCGAATCGCAAGAAATTATTGCCATCATGCCGCTGATCAGGCGCTTGGGCGTGCCACTGGTTGCCATGACTGGCAACGCTACGTCCAGCATGGCGCAGCATGCTGATATTTGGCTGGACAGCTCGGTAGACAAAGAAGCCTGCCCACTCAACCTTGCACCCACTGCCAGTACCACCGTACAACTGGCTCTGGGCGATTCGTTGGCGGTGGCACTATTGGATGCCCGCGGTTTTCATGCCGATGACTTTGCCCGCTCACACCCCGGTGGGGCTTTGGGGCGTAAACTGCTCACGCATGTGAGCGATGTGATGCGGTCTGGTAATGATATTCCGGCAGTTTTGCCGCAAACTGGCTTTAGTGCGCTGATGCGTGAAATGGGATCGAAAGGTCTGGGCGCAGCAGCTGTAGTCGATGCAAACAACGCCATACTAGGCATATTTACCGATGGAGATTTGCGCCGGCTGGTCGAGTCCGGCGCAGATTTGCGCGCTAAAACTGCGGCTGAGGTCATGCATCCCAACCCCTGCACTATTGGCGTCAATGCACTGGCAGTGGATGCAGCTGATTTGATGGAGCGTATGCGCATTACCAGTGTGCTGGTAGTAGATGGTAACCAGACTTTATGTGGGGTGCTTAATAGCAACGACTTAATGCGGGCGAAGGTGATTTAATGCAACCAGCAATCTATTTTGACCCCGCCATTCTGCTCAAAGCCCAAGGCATACGCGTCGCCTTTCTGGATGTAGATGGCGTACTGACCGATGGTGGTTTGTTTTACTCGGAGCATGGGGAAGCACTCAAACGCTTTAATACGCTCGATGGGCATGGCCTAAAAATGCTGCAAAAAGCCGGTATTACGCCGGTCATCATTACGGGTCGCGACTCAGCTCCACTGCGTGTGCGTTTACAAGCCTTGGGCATCACCCACGCCCATTTTGGTACAGAAGATAAAAAACCAGCAGCTCTGGCCACGCTGCAAACGCTGGGGCTCGACTGGAGTGCCGCTGCCGCTATGGGTGACGATTGGCCGGACTTGCCCATGATGCGCCATAGCGCTTTTGCCTGTGCACCTGCCAATGCGCATATTGAGGCATTGGCCACAGCGCACTACGTTACCAAGGCAAAAGGTGGGCACGGTGCCGTGCGCGAGTTTTGCGATCTGCTGATGGTGGCCAGTGGCCGCTATGCTGACTTGCTGGAAGCCTATACCCAATGAAAAAAAATGTCTACTCCTTGGGCGAAAGGTTAATGCTGTACCTGCCCTTAATGCTGATGACAGCATTGGCTATTGGAACCTATTGGATGGTACGCACAAATCCCTTAATTCAAGAGCCGGAGGAAGCAAAACCCATTCGGCATGAGCCTGACTACATGATGCAGGGTTTTTCGGTGAAAACCTTCGATACGACCGGTCGGATGCGTGCCGAAGTGCAGGGAGATATTGCGCGTCATTACCCTGACACTATGCAACTGGAAATTGAAGATGTGCGTATGCGGTCATTGGATCAAGAAGGTCGGGTAACCACTGCTACAGCTTTACGCGGTTTGACCAACCAGGATTCATCTGAGGTGCAGTTGATTGGCGATGCCAGGGTCGTGCGCGAGGCTGATCCCAAGGCCAAGCCCAAGCCAACCCCGCGCATGGAGTACCGTAGTGAGTTATTACATGTGTTCATGAATACCGAGCAAGTGCGCTCCAATGTGCCGGTAGAACTGCTGCGCGGCAAGGATCGAATGTCGGCGGACAGTCTGGAATTCGATAACATTGAACAAGTGGTGCAAATGCAAGGGCGTGTACGTGCAACTCTGCACCCCGAGTGACGATAGCGATTGATTGAAAGGTACAAAGTGTCTCAACTTATTTTTATTACCGGAGCTTCCAGCGGCTTGGGTCAGGCATTGGCGTTGCGCTACTACCAGGCGGGCTTTAATTTGGCGCTGGTAGCCCGTAGAACCGATGAAGTGCTGCAATGGGCGCAGCAGCAAGGCTTTCAGCAAGAGCGCTACCACATCTACAGTGCCGATGTAGCTGTTGTAGAAAGCATTGTGCAAGCCGGCCAGCAGTGCCTACAAAAACAGGGTGTGCCGGATGTGGTGTTTGCCAGCGCAGGGGTGAGTATTGGCATGGATACTGCCGTGCGTTCTGATCTGGAAGTGATGGCGCGTACCTTTGCCATTAACAACACCGGTTTGGCTGCCACGTTTCATCCGTTTATTGACGGAATGGTGAAGCGTGGTAGCGGCGCGTTGGTGGGTGTGGCCAGTGTGGCAGGAATCCGTGGCTTGCCGGGGCATGGCGCCTACTGTGCCAGCAAGGCGGGTGTGATTAATTATTGCGAATCCTTGCGCGGTGAATTGCGCCATAGCGGCGTCAAGGTAATAACCATTGGTCCGGGCTATATCGATACGCCGCTTACCAAAAAGAACCGTTACAAAATGCCGTTCCTGATGGCACCTGAAGCCTTTGCCGACAAAGCTTTTGAAACCATACAGGGCGGGGTAAGTTACCGTGTTATTCCTTGGCAAATGGGTTGGGTGGCGCGTTTATTGCGCATGCTGCCCAATGGTGTGTTTGACAAAGCACTGTCGGGGCGGCCACGCAAACACCGCGCCAATGAAGATTAAACCGTCTTCAGGCGTCTCCTAGCCGCAACCCTGACTCCATGCTAAACCCGCGCAAGAAGTCAGCTGCTGCAAGCCGTTTGCCGCCAGCACGCTGCACTTCCGTCAAAGCAATGGCAGCGTCTTGTGTTGCAACCACAATACCATCGGCGCTGGCACTGAGTAACGTACCTGGCGTAGCACGATGGCCTTCAGTAATGCCATGCGCATTGCTGGTGTGTGCAGACCAAACTTTAAGTACCTCACCATTCAGACTGGTAAACGCACCAGGAAATGGGTTGAATGCGCGTATGCGACGCGCAATGGTTTCTGCAGGGGTGTTCCAGTTAATGTTGGCTTCGTGCTTTTCAATTTTGTGCGCATAGCTAATACCCTCTGGCGGTTGCGGCACCGGATGGAGTTTGCCCGCTGCAGCATCTTTTAATACTTGCACTACCATGTCAGCGCCCAAGTCTGCTACGCAGTCATGCAGGGTGCCCGTGGTGTCATGGGGCAATATCGCAATACTTTGCATCTGCAGCATATCGCCGGTATCCAACCCTGCATCCATTTGCATGATGGTAACGCCCGTATGGCTGTCACCAGCTTCAATGGCGCGGTGAATCGGCGCGGCACCCCGCCAGCGTGGCAGTAACGAGCCATGAATATTGATGCAACCCAGTTGCAAGCCGGAGCCGCTGCGCATGGCATCCAGCACCCATTGGGGCAAAATCAGTCCGTAAGCAGCAACCACCATTACATCGGCTTGGGCCTCTAAAATACCTTGGCGGGCAGCAAGCGCATCGTCAGGAAACTTACCATCCAAACGCAAGCTGCGCGGTTGTGCAACGGGTATGTTGTGTAACTGGGCAAATTGTTTCACCGCAGAAGCTTGCAGCTTCATGCCGCGTCCGGCGGGTCTGTCGGGCTGGGTTAACACCAAGGCAATGGTGTGGCCTGCAGCATGGAGGCGTTCAAGGGCAATTTGCGCAAATTCGGGTGTTCCGGCAAAAATAACTCTCAACGTGCAACCTCGCGTTGGGCTTTGAGCATTTTGGTTTTAATACGGTTACGTTTGAGGGGCGACAGATATTCTACAAACACCTTGCCCATCAGGTGATCCATCTCGTGCTGAATGCACACCGCCAGCAAGGCATCGGCCTGCACGGTGCGGGATTGGCCTTTTTCGTCCAACGCAGACACATGCACTGCAGCAAAACGCTCAACACCGTCGTAAATACCGGGAACCGACAGGCAGCCTTCTTGATTCAGGTGTTTTTCCGGGCTGGTCCAAACCAATTCTGGGTTGATTAAAACCAGTGGTTCGTCGCGATTTTCCGATACATCAATCACAACCACCCGTTCGTGCACGTTTATTTGCGTGGCGGCCAAACCAATACCGTTGGCATGGTACATCGTCTCCAGCATATCGGATACCAATGTTTGAATGCGAGCATCCACTGCAACCACTGGTTTGGCCACACGTTGCAGTTGGGGATCGGGAAAGCAGAGTATATTGAGAAGTGCCATGGCGTTTTTTTGCAAATATGTCGCTATTTTCGCTACTTTTTTATCTCCTTGCATTAGAAGTT
>CALPVM020000199.1 GCA_943327015.2 Akkermansia muciniphila | reverse complement strand
CAGGCCGCAACATCACACTTTGACTGGAACGCAAGGTTCCCACAGCCTGCGCTTCATCCTGCAAAGCCATTTGAAGCACCTTGGTGACTTCAACCGCAGCCACTTTAGCTTCTGCCTTGCTCTTGGGAGCACCGGATATTTCCTTGGCAGTTTTTGATTGCGATTGCATCCACCAGGCCACACCGGACGCAGACAACATGCCAATGATGGCAACAAGAATGAATTTCTGTTTTTTAGTCATGGGTGCGTTGCCTGGGCTTGCACAACCCCTTTGTTTGCCAAAGCGTCGGCGCGCTCGTTGCCGGGATCGCCTGCATGGCCTCTTACCCAGCGCCAATCAATAGAATGCCCGGCGTTTTGCACTATGTCATCCAGTTGCTGCCACAAATCCACATTTTTAACAGGCTGTTTGGTGGACGTTTTCCAACCCTTGGCTTTCCAGCCGGCTATCCACTCGGTAATGCCTTTGAGCACATACTGACTATCCATATGCAAAGTAACCCGACAAGGCCGCTTGAGACTGGCCAGAGCCTGAATTACGGCCATCATTTCCATGCGGTTGTTGGTGGTTTCTCTTTCACCGCCACACAGTTCTTTTTCGGTGCCATCGGCAGCGCGTAACAGCACGCCCCAACCACCAAGACCAGGGTTACCTTTGCAGGCGCCATCGGTATAAATGACAACATGGCTTAAATTCTGATTCACGCTAAGTTTTCCTAAATTTACGCAACTTGTTGCAAAAGCAATCATTATCCCTTACGCACAACCGACACCGGTTTAGCTGGAAGCGTAGGAGCATATTTCCAACTGGGTCCCATTAAACGCATACCACGTACCCTTTTAACCGCTACAACAAAATAAACTGATCCAAAAATAGGCCAAAAACGCGCGCCCAGAGCATCCAACCACTTCCAGCGTTCTAACCAACCCGGGCTTTGCACGGCAGGACGAAAACAGCCAAAACGACCCACCTCGACCTCAAAACCAAGCAAACGCAGCCAATCGCGCAAGCGCCAATAGCTAATAAGTCGCGAATCTTCAGGCAAATAGCCCGAAAAAAGATTGAAAAAACGGTACAAACGGCTGCGCTGGTGTCTTAAACCCCACAAACTGGCTGGATTAAGCGAACAAATAACCACCTTGCCTTCAGGCACCAGCACACGCTCCACTTCACGCAGAGTTGTGTGGGGGTCGGATGTCCACTCAAGGGTATGTGGCAAGATAAGCAAATCCAGACTGTTGGCTGGAAACGGCAACGCAGCAAAGTCAAAACACACAGCCACGCGACGAGCAGCTGCCGTTGATAAGTCTGAGAGCTCTTGAGTCGCCAACCAACGGTGCGGCATTCGATTGGCATCCAGAGCATCCAAGGAAGTTAGCCCCATTTGTAGGGCGTGGTAGCCAAATACATCAACCACCACCTCATCGAGTTGCTTTTTCTCCCAGTCCATCAGGTACTGACCAGCGGGCGATTGAACCCAGTATTGCAAATCTATAATCCGGTGACTCATGACATTAATACCCTTACCCGCTTTTGCTGACAACTACATCTGGATGCTGCACGATGGGCACACGGCATTGGTGGTTGACCCAGGTGATTCTGCGCCTGTCATGCAGGCTTTGGAGTCTGAAAATCTGCGCTTGGAGGCTATTTTAGTCACTCACCACCACGCAGACCATACGGGAGGCATAGCTTTTTTAAGGGAATCTACCCAGGCCAAGGTGTACGGACCTGCGAACGAACCTATTCCCGCCCCCCTGCATGGCTTGATGGGTGGTGAAACTGTGACTGCGCTAGGCTTAAACTGGAAAGTTCTGTGGATACCTGGACATACGCTGGGGCATTTGGCCTATTACGCAGACTCAGGACATGACTCACCTATTTTGTTTTGTGGTGACACACTTTTCAGCGCTGGCTGCGGTCGACTCTTTGAAGGAACCGCAGAACAAATGCAAACCTCTTTACAAACCCTGGCTGCTTTACCTGCAACAACCTTGGTGTGCTGCACCCATGAGTACACCTTAAGTAATCTGCGTTTTGCCATGCAGGTTGAACCCGGTAATCCTGTGCTCGAAAGCTATTTCGCCCATTGCCAGAAACTCAGAGCCAGTGGTTTAGCTACTCTGCCATCAACCATCGGCCATGAGCGTAACATTAACCCTTTTCTGCGTAGCGAACAAGCAGACATTGCCAACGCTACGCGCCAGTATGACCCTACTGGTTTTGCCCAAGCAGGTTGCTTTGCCACCCTGCGCCAATGGAAGAACGAATACCGATGACATTTTTTAAATTAAGCTCTTGCATATTGTTGCTTGCCTTG
Organism: Akkermansia muciniphila; assembly: GCA_943327015.2. Taxonomy (GTDB): domain Bacteria; phylum Pseudomonadota; class Gammaproteobacteria; order Burkholderiales; family Burkholderiaceae_C; genus Allorhodoferax. Next base: position 2,294 of record CALPVM020000199.1, on the reverse strand, counting down.
ACTGCATGCTCAACCACTACTATTTCGCCGGTTAATGCAGTACAGACCCCCAGCATAAACCCCAAGCCTGTTGCACCAAACGCCACAACAAACGTAGCTGCCCAAGCCCAAGCCCAAGACCTGCCTAAGCCCACACGCCCCAAACGTAAAGAAGCGAATGTGGTCGTTGATAATGCGGCTTTGGCGTTGCAACCCAGTCGGGAACTGCAACTAGAAGAAGAAAATACTGAAGACATTCAAAAGGTACCAACACCAGCCAAAGCCACAGAAAAAATAGAAAAAACAGAAGCAGTAGTAGTAGCGGAAGAGAATGTCAATCTCAGTCCTATTTTTGATGTACTAACCTCATCTAGTGCGGTGGCACCATTATCTCCACCTGTAGATTTATGGGATCGTATTCGCCGTGGTTACGCCATGCCCGATCTGGACAACAACTTGGTACGTGACCGTGAGCAATGGTACAGCTCGCGTCCTGACTATATGTTTCGCATGACAGAGCGCTCCAGAAAATACCTTTTCCACATTGTGGAGGAGCTTGAAATGCGCAGCATGCCTTCTGAACTTGCCCTGCTGCCTTTTATTGAAAGTGCGTTTAACCCGCAAGCGGTGTCAGGCGCTAAAGCTGCAGGCATTTGGCAGTTTATGCCTGCAACCGGCAAATACTTTGAACTCAAGCAAAATGTATTTCGGGACGACCGGCGTGATGTACTGGCCTCTACCCGCGCGGCTCTCGACTACCTACAAAAACTTCACCGCATGTTTGGAGACTGGCATTTAGCCTTGGCCGCCTACAACTGGGGGGAAGGTAACGTAAGCCGAGCCATTCGTAACAAAAAACAAGCCGGCCTGCCTTACAGTTACGAGGACATTAACATGCCCATGGAAACCAGGCTCTATGTTCCCAAGCTCCAGGCTGTAAAAAATATTGTGCTCAACCCCGGAGCATTTCAATCCAGACTCCCGTTAATTGAAAACCACCCCTATTTTCAAAGTGTTACTTTAAGAAGAGATATCGATGTAGTGGTTGCTGCGCGTCTGGCAGAAATTACTGTAGAAGACTTTAAAGCTCTTAACCCATCCATCCACCGCCCTGTCATTTTGGCCGCTGGAACACCGCAAATTTTGCTTCCCTGGGATAATGCAGAAGTTTTTCAAAGTAATCTGGAATCATTTGGTGGTGGCCGTTTAGCCAGTTGGACGGTATGGATCGCACCCGTTACCATGAACCCTGCAGAAGCCGCGCGGCGCGTGGGTATGGCAGAAGCAGATTTCAGGAGCATTAACAACATACCCAACCGTGTGGTGATTAAGGCGGGTTCTTCCCTGCTGGTGCCACGTGGTATGCACATGACACATGATGTAACCGAGAAAGTAGCCGACAATGGTCAAATTTCTCTAGCTGCAGAAATGGTTAGTAAGCGCATTACTGTGCGGGCTGGAAGAAAAGATACCGTAGCGTCGATTGCAGCAAAATACAAAGTTACACCGGCACAGGTAGCACAGTGGAATAAGTTGGGTAAGTCTGCAAGTTTTAAACCGGGTCAGCGCATTGTTGTAGTTACACAAGTGTCGGCAGTAACTGCATCCAAACAACAGGCCAATAAAAACACAGCTAAAGTATTAGCCAAGGCCAGCAACAAAAACCAAGCCAAAGCTAAAGTTAAATCAAACAACAAAGTTAAAACTAAAGTCGCACAAGCAGCTAAAGGCAAAAAAACATCAAGCAATAAAATAGCTGCCAAAAAATCTGCAAAAAACAAAACCGCAGCCGCTAGCAAATCCAAAAGCAGCGGCACCAAATTGGCAAAAAAATAGCAGTCCAGTGTCCGGTCTAGCGCCGGTCTACTAAGGCATGGGCTATCGTACCTAGGTCTACGTACTCTAGCTCGCTGCCAACCGGTACACCCCGCGCCAGGCGGCTGGACTTAAGCCCCCGGGCTTTGAGGCCTTCACTGATCACATGGGCGGTGGCCTCGCCTTCAGCAGTGAAGTTGGTAGCCAAAATAACTTCTTGTACTACACCGTCACAGGCACGCTCAAACAACTTTTTTAAACCCAGTTCGTTCGGACCAATACCATCCAAAGGACTGAGTTTGCCCATAAGAACAAAATACAAGCCTTTATAGGCCCCGGTACGCTCCATGGCGGATTGATCAGCCGGGGTTTCTACTACACACAACATGCTGTGGTCGCGCTCTGTATCCAAGCAGGTAGAGCAAACCTTGGCTTCGGTAAAGGTGTGGCAACGCTCGCAATGGTGAACGTGGCTGACAGCATTCTTTAAGGCAAAAGAT
>CALPVM020000198.1 GCA_943327015.2 Akkermansia muciniphila | reverse complement strand
TAGATGCTGTGGCTTGGGCCTCCCAAATGGCCCAATATGGTGCAGGAGAAATTTTGCTCACCAGTATGGACCGTGATGGCACCAAATCGGGCTTTGACCTAGCCCTCACTCGTGCAGTGGCCGACGCGGTATCGGTGCCTGTGATCGCCTCTGGCGGTGTAGGTACTTTAGACGATTTGGCAGATGGAGTGCAAATAGGCGGTGCTGATGCCGTTCTTGCTGCCAGTATTTTTCATTACGGGGAATTCACTATTGGTCAAGCAAAACAGTGTATGGCGGGACGCAACATACCTGTCAGGCTTTCACGTTAGGCAGATATGGATTGGTTAGATCAAATCCAATGGGATGCACAAGGCTTGGTACCTGTGATTGCCCAAGAGCAAGGCAGCAATGATGTGCTGATGTTTGCCTGGATGAACCGTGAAGCTCTACAAAAAACAGCAGAATTGGGACGTGCGGTGTATTTCAGCCGCTCGCGCCAACGTTTGTGGTTTAAAGGCGAGGAATCCGGCCATGTGCAAACCGTGCACGATATTCGGCTGGATTGCGACAACGACGTGATCTTGCTCAAAGTCACCCAAACCGGACACACCCCCGGCATCGCCTGCCACACAGGACGGCACAGCTGTTTTTTTAGCATTTTGCAAGATGGCACCTGGCAAGCTACTGAGCCGGTCTTGAAAGACCCCGATACCATCTATAAATAAAGACATGACTTCTGCATTGCCCTCCCAAGACACTCTGATGCGACTGGCCGCAACCATTGAAACCCGCAAGGAGATTCATGGCGGTGACCCGCAATCGAGTTACGTTGCCCGATTACTGCACAAAGGACCGGATGCTTTTTTAAAAAAAATTGGTGAGGAAGCCACTGAAGTAGTCATGGCCGCCAAAGATGCAGACCACGGTGGCGACACCCACAAAATTGTGTGCGAAGTAGCTGATTTGTGGTTTCACAGTCTGATTGCACTCGCCCATTACAAGCTCAGCCCCTCTGCCGTGATAGCCGAACTTGAGCGGCGCGAGGGCATGAGCGGCATAGATGAAAAAGCCATGCGCAAGGTCAAGGAGCGAGAAGCCGAAGGTTTATGACGCAAGATTTCACGCGAATTCAGCCATCACCGACAGAAACAAACGTTAGGCAACCCAGCACCGAAGAATTACAAGCGCTTAACACCATAGGCACCATTAGCTACTTATTGCATTTACTGGTGGCTGTAAGTGCTGTCATACCCGGTGTGCAAATAAGCGCGGCAGTTTTAATTGTTGCGCTGCTGTTGGATGTAGCCAAGCGTAAAGATGCCGAAGGAACCTGGCACGCTTCGCATTTTAAGTGGAGAATTCGTAGCGTCTTGATGGCGGGCTTTTTGTATTTAGTGACAGCGCCCCTGTTTTTGCTCCTTTTTTTGCCCGGATGGATTGCTTGGGTTATTATTTCCATCTGGTTTCTGTATCGCATAATAATCGGATTTCTGGCCATGAATAAGGGCCGCCCCATGGAGCATTCCTGATGAGTTCAAGCACCACCGCACACGATCCGAATTGTATTTTCTGCAAAATTGTTGCAAAACAAATTCCGTCGCGCATGGTCTATGAAGACGAAGACATTTACGCCTTTCACGACATCAACCCTTGGGCCCCGGTGCACTTCTTGCTTATTCCCAAAGCACACATTGTGTCCATGGCACACATCGGTGACGAACACGCATCCCTGTTAGGGCGCATGATGGCACTGGTTCCTGTTTTAGCTGCTAAAGAAGGCTGTAATCCTTACCCTAAGGGTGGTTTCCGTTTGATAGCGAACACAGGCGCCGAAGGTGGACAAGAGGTGCATCACCTGCACTTTCATGTGATGGGTGGTCCGCGACCATGGTTGCGCGGATAAATGTCGGCTTTTTGTATTTGTTTTACCAGGAGTAAATGATGGGTACTTTTTCTTTATGGCACTGGGTAATTGTGCTTTTAATTGTGGTCATGGTGTTTGGCACCAAAAAACTGCGTAACCTTGGCTCAGATTTGGGGGGGGCGGTTAAGGGATTTAAAGATGGCATGAAAGATGGTTCATCAGCACCCGAGGACAAACCGTCCACGCCACAAGTAGCCAGCGCAGCCACTGACAAAAACACCATCGACGTTGAAGTACGGCAAAAGTCTTGATAGACCTAGGCATTTCAAAATTAGCGCTCATTGGCGCAGTAGCTTTGGTCGTCATTGGACCCGAGAAACTTCCACGCTTGGCGCGTACCGTTGGGGCTCTATTGGGTAGAGCTCAGCGCTATGTTGCGCATGTCAAAGCCGAGGTTAACAATGCCATGGATTTGGATGAGCTCAAAAAAATGCGCGACAGTGTCGAGGGCGCTGCTCGCGATATTGAGAACTCCATCCAAACCGAGGCCAGTGCATTTGAAAGCGATCTCGCTAACCCAGACGCTACTTCTTCGGTTTTGGATTTTCCTGAATACAAACACCCGCAAAAAAATTGGCGCCTCAAACGGGGTGCGACGCCCCAATGGTACAAAGCCCACCATGGGGTGCGCACCAAAGCTTTATCAGGCGCTGCGCGCGTTGCACGCTATCGACCTGTTCGAACCCGTTAGTTTTTTACATGCCCAACCAAACACCACCGCAAGACGAACTTGCAGGCTCTGAACAACCCTTTGTGCAACACTTGGTAGAGTTGCGTGACCGTCTGATCAAAGCCACGCTGGCTATTGGAATCGCTGCATTATTGCTTGCTGTATTTCCCGGCCCTGCTGCTTTGTACGATGTGCTGGCAGCGCCTTTGGTGGCAACCCTGCCTAAAGGTGCCACTTTAATAGCAACATCGGTCATATCACCTTTTTTAGTGCCGCTCAAAATTTTGATGATGGCGGCTTTTTTACTGGCACTTCCCGTTGTTTTATGGCAATTGTGGGCTTTTGTTGCACCAGGCTTGTACAACCACGAAAAAAAACTGGTTCTACCCTTGGTTATTTCAAGCACATTGCTGTTTTTTATAGGAGTAGCCTTTTGTTACTTTTTTGTGTTTGGTCAGGTTTTTAAATTCATACAAAGCTTTGCCCCTAAAAGCATAACGGCAGCACCAGATATTGAGGCATATCTTGGCTTTGTCTTATCGATGTTTTTGGCCTTTGGCATGGCATTTGAAGTGCCGATTGTGGTCATTGTATTAGCGCGAATGAACATCGTAAGCATCCAAAAATTGAAAGATTTCAGGAGCTACTTTATTGTTCTTGCATTTATTGTCGCGGCAATAGTTACTCCGCCAGACGTGGTGTCACAATTGGCGTTGGCTATTCCCATGTGTATTTTGTATGAAGTGGGTATTTGGGCAGCGCAGTTATTTATAAAACACACTCAGGCACCTCCCACCGAAAATCCCACCTCAACCGCGTAAATTTAAGCGATTATTCCACTTGAGGTTTAGGGCGTACACCAGGGGATATATCCATCTCTAAGGTCTCCCCTTTTCTAACTACTGTAAATTTTGCCGGTTCATTAGGTTGTAAACCAGCGACAAGTGCCAATAATTGACTAACATCTCTCACAGGTTGGCCGGCAATACGCACAATCACATCTCCTGGCCGGATACCGCCCAATGCTGCCGGACCATTGCGCAACACCCCTGTAATAATGACGCCTTGCTTCACTTTAACGTCAAAGGTTTCGGCTAATTCAGCAGACAAATTGTTGGGCTCTACCCCAATCCAACCGCGTGTTACCTGACCATCTTTAACAATACTATCCAACACCTGCTTCGCTGTGACGACTGGAATGGCGAATCCGATGCCCATACTTCCACCTGAGCGCGAATATATAGCGGTATTTATACCCAACAAATTACCATAAGTGTCTACCAGCGCACCACCTGAGTTACCGGGATTAATAGCTGCATCGGTTTGAATAAAATTCTCAAAGGTATTAATACCCAGTTGATTTCTGCCCAAAGCACTAACAATGCCACTGGTTACCGTCTGCCCTACACCGAAAGGATTGCCAATGGCCAACACCTGATCGCCCACTTGCAACGCATCCGAATTACCAAGAACAATAGTTGGGAGTGATGGTAAATCTATTTTAAGTACAGCCAAATCGCTGTCGGGATCGGTGCCGATGATTTGTGCAGGTGTTTTGCGACCATCATTTAAAATAACTTCAATTTCGGTGGCACCTTCAACCACATGGTTGTTGGTCAAAATGTATCCACTGGCGCTCACAATCACACCACTGCCCATACTGGCCTGCGGCTCACCCCCTTGGTCGCCATAAAAGAAACGAAACCAAGGGTCATTGGCGTAGGGGTTGCTGGCTGCTTTACTGCTATTGATACTGACTACCGCCGCAGATGCTTTTTGAGCGGCCAGCCTGAAACTACCGGAGGGAACCACAGAAACAGGTAGCGCCGGAGCTTGCACCAAGCCCACCGTATCGGCAACTTTGATGCCTTGTTGTAACCACTGGGGTTTTAATGTAATAACAACAAAATAGGCAGCTAGTAAAACCGTGATGGATTGAGAAAAAATAAGCCAAAGACGACGCATGTAACAACCCGGGCGGATTCAAGCACGAAGTGCAACACGGGATAACGATTGATGAAACACCTGCGCAGGCGTTTTGAATCCCAATCGTTTACGAGGTCGATTATTCAACCTGTTT
>CALPVM020000197.1 GCA_943327015.2 Akkermansia muciniphila | reverse complement strand
CCCTACACCTTTATGCACGACATGGTGAACGGCAAATATCAGTTGCCATGGCCGGTAGACGTGACAGATGGTACGTCGTGCGGCTTTGCACCACCCACCCGCAACTACCAAGGCCCTGAGGTACAACCATGACACGAACCGTCCAAGCCAACCCCTACGTCTGGCCCTACAACGGCGAACTACGTGCCGACAATACCGCCCTCATTGTGATTGACATGCAAACCGACTTTTGCGGCAAAGGCGGCTACGTAGATGTGATGGGTTACGACATCTCGCTCACCCGCGCGCCTATTATTCCAATAGCCCGCACACTGGAACGACTGCGTGCCTTGGGCTGGACAGTGATGCACACCCGTGAGGGACACCGACCTGACCTGTCCGACTTGCCCGCCAACAAAAGGTGGCGCTCGCGCCAGATCGGTGCCAATGGTGTGGGCATTGGGGACCCCGGCCCGTGTGGGCGCATTTTGGTACGGGGTGAACCGGGCTGGGAAATTATTCCTGAGCTGGCTCCCATAGACGGTGAGACCATTATCGACAAACCCGGCAAAGGCTCTTTCTACGCGACCGACCTTGACATGGTGCTGCGCCAACGCGGTATACAAAACATCATTCTGGCGGGCATTACCACCGACGTGTGTGTACACACCACCATGCGCGATGCCAACGATCGTGGTTACGAGTGCCTGCTACTCTCCGACTGCACCGCTGCGACTGACCCCGCCAACCACCAAGCGGCGCTGAATATGATCACCATGCAAGGTGGTGTATTTGGCGCGCATGCAACACACACCCAACTGCTGCAAGCGCTGGAAACAGCTTAGCCACATCCAAAACTACTTCCATGACGCAACCAGCACACCCCTCCTCAACAGCCACGATTGGTGCGTTACCACGCACTCAAGGTGCGATGGCGCTGGAAACCGTGGATTTGAGCAAACATTTTGGTAGCTTTACTGCGCTCAACCAGGTCAATATGCAGGTTGCAGCAGGGAGTGTGCATGCTCTGTTGGGCGAAAACGGCGCCGGCAAAAGCACGCTGGTTAAATGTGTAGCAGGTTTTCAGCGGGCAGACCAAGGCAGCATTTTGTTGGATGGTCGCGAACACGACATACTCTCCCCGACCATTGCCCGGGAACTGGGCATTGGCATGGTGTACCAGCACTTTACCTTGGCACCGGGCATGACTGTGGCCGAAAACTTGCTGCTAGCTGCTGGTAAGGTGCCTGCAGTTATCCAGTGGAAAAAGCAACGTGCTGCGCTCCAAGATTTTTTAGAAACCACCCCGTTTCAGCTAGATCTGGATGCCCGCCCCGCCGACCTCAGCGCTGGCGAAAAACAAAAACTGGAACTGCTCAAACAACTCTACTTGCAACCGCGATTACTCATTCTGGACGAACCCACTTCGGTACTCACGCCGCAAGAGGCGGACGAAGTGCTGGGGCATGTACGCGCCATTGCCCGCAGCGGTCAATGCACCGTGATCATGATTACGCACAAATTCAGAGAAGTCATGGCCTATACCGACTCGGTAACGGTACTTCGCAAAGGTCAGGCGGTACACCACTGCAACGTAGCCGATACCGATCCGGACTTACTAGCCAGCGCCATGATGGGCAATGACAGCCCCCGTTCCGTCCAACGCTCCACCAAAAAATTAGCCACGCTATCAACAGTAGATAGCCCCGCCCACACCAAGCAAACTGACACCCCGGCGCTACGCATAGAACAGCTACAAGCCATGGGCGATCGGGGCACTCTGGCGGTTCACAAACTGAGTCTAGAAGTGCAACCCGGCGAAATTGTGGGTGTAGCCGGCATCTCCGGCAATGGCCAACGCGAGCTGGTTGAAGCATTGGTAGGTCAACGCAAACGCATAGCAGGCACGGTAGAGGTCAATGGCCAACCATACGACGCAAAACGTGCGCAGAACCATCAGCTCAAAGTTCGCAGCTTGCCTGAAGAACCTTTGCAAAATGCCTGTGTTGCAGAATTCTCTGTTGCTGAAAATATGGCGCTACGCGACTTTGACCACCCTCCTCTCTCGTGGCACGGCCTACTACATTTTGCGCGTTGGCGTGAACGCGCTAAAGACTGGATTGCTAGCTACGGCATTAAAACCCAAGGCGTCAACGCACCCATGCAAAGCCTCTCAGGCGGCAACGTGCAGCGTGCGGTACTGGCACGCGAGCTGGCGGGATCAATCAATGTACTGATAGCCTCCAACCCCGTATTTGGCCTGGACTTTGCCGCTGTAGAAGAAATCCATAACCGAATTCTGCAGGTACGCAACAACAACGGCGCTGTTTTGTTGCTGAGTGAGGATCTGGACGAACTGCTCGAACTGAGCGACCGCATTGTGGTGATGAGCGAAGGCCGTATTGTGTTTGAAACCCCGGCCAAAAGTGCCGACCGTCAAGCGCTGGGCGCACATATGGGTGGTGGACATAACAAGGAAATTGTATGCAACTAAACCTACCGGCCCGACCCTACGCTTTTAAATGCAAACTCAGCAGCACCGCGCTCATCATCATTGACATGCAGCGTGACTTTATTGAGCCCGGTGGCTTTGGCGAAACCCTGGGCAATGACGTCAGCCTACTTTCAGCCATTGTGCCACAGTGCCAAAACGTATTAAATGCGTGGCGCAAAGCTGGTGGCATGGTTGTGCACACCCGCGAAGCACACCGGCCTGACTTGTCTGACTGCCCACCCGCCAAAATTTCAAGAGGCAATGCAAGTTTACGCATTGGCGATGTCGGGCCCATGGGGCGTATTTTGGTGGCGGGTGAACCCGGTAACCAGATCATCCCGGAGCTCAAACCCATGGATGGTGAAATAGTGATCGACAAGCCAGGTAAAGGTGCTTTTTATGCCACCAGCCTGCATGAACAATTGCAACAACGGGGCATCAGCCATTTGATTTTCATGGGAGTCACCACCGAAGTCTGCGTGCAAACCACCATGCGCGAAGCCAATGACCGTGGCTACGATTGCCTGCTGCTAGAAGACTGCACCGAGAGCTACTTTCCAGAGTTCAAGACTGCAACCCTAGAGATGGTGCATGCCCAAGGCGGCATCGTTGGCTGGACGGCACCTGCAGACACCCTGCTGCAAGTGTTAGCAAAAACTGAAAAGTCTGGTGAATAATCGCACCATGCCCAATACGAAAACCACCACAGCTCCGACCTCTGCACCCGCACGCCAATCACGCTCAGACGAGGCCTACGCCAGACTGAAAAAAGACATCGGCGAATTCAAACTGGTACCTGGCGACCGCTTTACCGAGCATGAAATCAGCGACCGACTAGGGGTATCGCGCACGCCGGTGCGGCAAGCTCTGTTTCAGTTACAGCAAGAAGGTTATGTGGAGGTGATGTTTCGCAGTGGTTGGCGCGTCTTGCCCTTTGACTTTGACAAGTTTGAGCAACTTTACGACCTGCGCATGGTGCTCGAGTTAGCTGCCGTAGAGCGTTTGTGCAACCCATCTTTAGGCAACAGCAAAATCAACCGCCCACTCATCGATGCCCTCGCGGCAATCTGGTTGGTGCCGTCGGAACAGCGCTGCTCTGACGCCCGTCAGGTCACAGAGTGGGATGAGGCATTTCACTGCACCCTAGTTGCAGCCACCGGCAATGCCGAAATGACACGGGTGCACCGCGAAGTCACCGAGCGCATCCGCATCATCCGCCGTCTTGACTTTACCCAAGCATCACGCATCAACACCACCTACGACGAACACGCCAAAATACTCAACGCCATTCTAAAAAACCGCAGCGATTCAGCGACCATGTTGCTGCGCAGCCACATTTCTAGCAGCCAAGCAGAAGTACGTAAAATCACCCTGCATCAGGTGCATCTTGCACGGCAGCAAAATCTGTAATTTACGCTCCACCGACATCTATTGCTTTTTCTCAGGGTGGAATTTGGCTCCGCCACCTAATATTCAGGTACCAGCTTAATCGCCCATAAAAACCTGAAATGAGCCTAACATGCACACCACCCATATTCTGATTGCAAACGCTCAACGCGCACGCTATTTTGAGCGCCACCTGCCAGATCACTCGCTCATTGAGTTGGCTGACTTTGCACACACCACTTCTACACTGCCCCAACGCATCCACCAAGCTCACGCAAGTCATAGTATTGAAGAGACAGGTAAGGGTCATGGGCGCACGGGACATGCCGGAACCCAATTTGAGCCACACACCGAAGTGCAAGACAAAGAACGCCGCAGCTTTGCCCGCCAACTGGCTGATTACATCAACCACGAAGTAACAGAAAAACGCTGCACTTTACTGGTGCTAATTGCAACTGCCCCAATGCTGGGTGACCTGCAACCCCTGCTGAGCTACGAAGCTTTGCAGGTACTGCGTAAAAAGATTTCCAAGGATTTCTCGCACTTTAGCGGTATTGAACTTAAACGCCAGGTTGAAACAGCCCTAACATAATGCAGTCACATAGCATCGCAATTAATCCAAAAGACAATCAAAATGTAGAGCTAACTCAATGAAGGCAATGAGCAAGTGCAATCTACCAACCAAATATCAATTTGTCAAAGCAAAAAACCGCCCTACTGATTAGGTAGGGCGGTTAGATGGGCTGATGTGTATGGAGCCTGACGATGACCTACTTTCACACGGGAATCCGCACTATCATTGGCGCGAAGTCGTTTCACGGTCCTGTTCGGGATGGGAAGGGGTGG
>CALPVM020000196.1 GCA_943327015.2 Akkermansia muciniphila | reverse complement strand
ATAATTTACAGCGTATGCGTGAGTTGGCGGTGCAATCTTATAATGGCACCAACAATACGGGCGACCGTGCAGCGCTGGATCAGGAGTTCCAGTTGTTGGCTGCTGAGAACGAGCGTATAGCCACCAACACGAAGTTCAATGGCAACGATGTCATTGGTGCCACTGCTTCGGCTGCCTTTACCTTCCAGGTGGGTGCCAATACTTCTACTGATAACCAGATTACGGTAAATACCAGCACATTTGCCATGGCAACTTCTTCGCTTACAACGGCTGGTTCTGCTTCTTTGGCAATTACCGAAATCGATACTCAGATTGATAATGTAACGTCAGCACGCTCCAATTGGGGTTCTAGTCAAAATCGTTTTGAGGCAGTGGTGAGCAATTTGCGTGTCAGCGCTGAGAGTTCTGCTGCAGCCCGTGGACGTATTATGGATACCGATTACGCGCAAGAAACGTCTAATCTGTCTCGGGCGCAGGTACTGCAGCAGGCTGGTACCGCCATGGTGGCGCAGGCCAACCAAGGACCTCAAGGTGTACTCGCTTTGCTGCGCTAAATTTATCTTGTTCGCGGCAGCTCTTTGTCGAGCTGCTGTGCAGGGTGTGCGACGATAGGGTGTGGGCCTTTCGTCGCATTTTTGCTTTGTCGATTAATTGCAGTTACACTGCACCAGTAGCAGGAGTCTGTCATGGCAATATCTTCGTTGGGTTTAGGTAGTGGTATAGATGCTAACAGCATCGTGTCTCAGCTCGGTGCCATTGAGCGCCAGCCCCTGCAGCAGCTTAAGTCCAAAGCTTCAACGCTGCAGACGCAACTCAGTTTGTACGGAAAAATCAAATCCCAGGCTTCTGCATTGGGTGATGCTGCCGCTGATTTGATGCTATCTAGTGCCTGGAGCGCGCCTAAGGCAACATCGTCCAATGCCAATGCTGTGGGTGTTAGTGTAAACACTGGGGCTGCAGCAGCTTCGGTTTCTGTAGAGGTAAAGACAATGGCACGCTCCCAGTCAGCGGCAACTGTAGCTGTTGATGTAAATTCGAAGGTGGGAACCGACGGATCATTGTCTATTAAACTGGGTTCTTCTACTCCCGTAAAAATCAATGTTGAATCAGCCGACACCATGGCTACCCTTGCTTCTAAAATAAATGCTGCAAGTGCCGGAGTTACAGCTGCTGTTGTAATGGATGGTGGTAAAGAGCGTTTGATGGTACGCTCTAGCTCTACGGGTACAGCTAACGGGTTTCAGATTACAACAGACAAACCAGGTTTAGAAAAATTTAATACATCTGCAACAGATACTGATCCTCCTTCTAAAATGTTGATTTCCCAACAAGCGTTAGATGCGGAATATATGCTCAATGGGGTAACTCTTAAAGCGTCAAGTAACAAAATCAATGACGCTTTGCCCGGCGTCAATTTGACATTAAGCCAGGTAACAACCACCCCGGTTGAAATTACTGTAGAGAACGACCTAGAAGCCGTAAAAAACAAAATCAAGGCGGTGGTAGATGCCTACAACACGTTAAATCAAACCTTGGCAGATGCTACTAAGTACGATGCCGGCTCCAAAACTGCTGGTCCATTGCAGGCGGATTCATTGACTCTGAGTATGCAAATGGCACTGCGTTCAATGATGAGTTCTAGAGGTTTAGAAACTGGTACCTTTAAGGTGTTGTCTGACGTTGGAATTGAACGCAATACCGATGGCTCCTACAAGATAAACTCCAAAAAAATGACTGATGGCGTATCCAATTTGGCTGAGCTAAAGAAGCTATTTACCACTGACACGGGCAATTCTTCTACCAATGGGTTTGCACTCAAAATTCGTGATTTTGCCAGGGGACTGGTTTCTGCCGATGGGCGTATTACCAACCGCTCGGCGGGTATCCAGACTTCAATTAAAAAGAACTCTGAAGATCAGGATCGTGTTAACCAACGTGCCGACCGCGTAGAGGAAAACTTGCGTAGACAGTACAGTGCACTCGACAACAAAATGGCTCAAATGGGTGGTTTGAGCTCTTATGTTTCATCACAAATTGCACAGTGGAACAAATCTTAAAAAATGTGTTAATTTTTCTCTGGGGGTGCCGATAAACATTACATAGGCACACAAGGAGATTCAGACATGTTTACACCCATCAATATGCGTTCTGTTAACACTTACAAAAACGTAGCAGTTGAGACTTCTGTTTCTACTGCGGATCCGCACCAACTCGTTAACTTGTTGTTTGATGCACTGATCCAGTCCATGGGCGTAGCAAAGTCTGCCATGCAGGCTGGCGATATTGCAAAAAAGTCACAAGCCATTTCTAAATCGGTGCGTATTCTGGAAGAAGGCCTTAAAGCGGGTCTTGATATGCAACGTGGTGGCACCATTGCGCAATCATTGCGCTCACTGTACGACTATTCTATTTTCCGTTTGACTGAAGCTAATTTCAAAAATGATCCTGCTTTGGTTCAAGAGGTAATTTCTGCGGTTGCACCTGTAGCCGATGGTTGGAAACAAATCCGCGACCAAGTGGTTCCTGCAGCGCGTGCTGCATAAATCAAGGGAGAATTCAAATGACCCAAATGCTGATTGATTACTACAAAGCTATAGAAGACAGCAGTGCCAAAATGTTGGAAGCTGCAAAAGCAGAAGACTGGGACGGCGTAGTGCGCTACGAAGGAGCTTGTGCGGTTTTGATAGAGCAATTGCGCCAGCGTGCGCGTAGCGAAGATCTCGACCCCGTGGCAAAAGCAGAAAAATCACGCATCATGATGCGTATTTTGAACAACGATGCCCAAATTCGTTACCTTGCAGAGCCTTGGCTTGCCCATTTTGAGCAGAAGTTTGAAGGCCAACGCATGCTCTTGCATTAATGCGTTAGCCAGTTTGTTTTTACTCCCTGTAGGTGCAAAGCCTTATATCAGGGGGTTTTCTGCCCTTATTTGAGGGTTTGATTCAAAGTGGTATGGGTAAGATGCTGTTACACACAGTTTTATCTTAACTACCCATACATGTCGCCCACCGCTGTACAGCCTCCCGACGAACTCAAGCAAGCGCTACGCAATTTGCGTGGTGCTTTCCTGACGGTGGGCGTTTTTAGCGGTTTTCTCAATTTAATGATGTTGGCGCCATCGTTGTACAGCTTGCAGGTGTACGACAGGGTGCTGGGCAGCCGCAATGAAAACACTTTGCTGGTGCTTACTATACTGGTGTTGGGTGCTTATTTGTTTGTGGTGGCATTGGAAACCATACGCTCCTGGATTTTGGTCCGCGTGGGAGCGCGATTGGACTACATGCTTGCTTCAAGGGTGGTGCGCGCCTCTTTTGACCGAATTCTCCGGCAGCCCGGAAACAGTGCTACCCAACCCATGCATGAATTGGGCACGTTACGTCAGTCTTTGACAGGTGCAGGGCTGTTTGCAGTGTGTGATGCGCCCTGGATTCCTGTTTACTTACTGGTTATTGCTTCATTTTCGGTAGAGCTTGCCTTGTTTACCTTGGGTGGGGCTGTTGTGCTGGCAATCATTACTTGGCTGAATGAGCGTTTGTCGAAGTCTGTTTTGGGGGATGCTCAAAAAGCAAGCTCTCAGGCCCAAAGGGAACTGGGTAGCCATTTGCAAAATGCCGAGGTGATTGAAGCCATGGGTATGCTGGGGGCAATCCAAAACCGGTGGCATAAATTGCACCAAAAAGAAATTAGTTTGCAAGCCTTGGCCAGTGACCGTGCTGCCATTATGGGTGGGTTGAGTAAGTTTGTGCGTATATCTATGCAGTCCCTTACCTTGGGCTTTGGTGTGTTGTTGGTGCTGGAGGGCAAAATTACCCCGGGTATGATGATTGCCGTGTCCCTGATTACCAGCCGTGCATTGGCTCCGGCAGAGGCCTTGGTTGCACACTGGGCGCAACTCGAAGGCGCGCGCGCTGCTTATTTGCGGCTCAAAGAGGTCTTGCAGTCTTTTCCAGAGCGTCCGCAATCCATGCCCTTGCCTGCACCAAAGGGGCAGGTGGCGTTTGAGGGTGTAGCTACTGCGGCACCCGGCGCGCGGCAGGCCATTATTAAACAGATTAGTTTCGTATTGCAGGCGGGTGATTCTGTGGCTGTTATTGGTGCTAGTGGCGCTGGCAAATCCACTCTAGCCCGTTTGTTGGTAGGTGTATGGCCAGCCTTGGCAGGTACTGTGCGGCTCGATGGTGCAGATATGTACCGATGGAACAAAGAGCAGCTGGGGTCATATATTGGGTATTTGCCACAAGACATAGAGTTGTTTGATGGCACGGTTGCAGAAAATATTGCACGGTTTGGAGAGGTTGATCCTGAGCAAGTGGTTTTGGCCGCGCAAAGGGTCGGGTTTCATGAGCAAATTTTGCGCCTGCCGCAGGGGTATGAAACACCCTTGGGGCCAGGTGGAGCCTCTTTGTCGGGCGGGCAACGCCAGCGTATCGGGCTGGCGCGTGCCTTGTATGGCGATCCGGTGCTGGTGGTTTTGGATGAGCCCAATTCTAATTTAGACGATGTGGGCGAAAAAGCCCTGAGCGATGCAATTCGTGATTTGTCGCAACGGGGCAAAACCTCCGTACTCATTACCCACCGACCTTCGGCCTTGGCGGCAGTTAATAAATTGATGGTTTTGCGCGATGGTACTATTGCAGCGTATGGCCCCCGCGAGGACGTGCTGATGGCTCTGAATGGTCGCCCCGGCGTCCCACCTGCACCCGCGCCT
>CALPVM020000195.1 GCA_943327015.2 Akkermansia muciniphila | reverse complement strand
GCACTAGTCTCCGTAGACCTGCTGTGCTCGCTTAACAAAAGCATCCACCATGCTTGCTGCAATTTTGTCAAAAACCGGGCCGACGAGTTTGGCCAGGGTCGCATTGTCAAACCCATATTGAAGCGCGAGTTCTACTTTGCAGGCACGCTGCGAGCCATCACCCAAGGCTAAAAAATCCCATTGACCGTGAAGCTGAGAAAAAGGGCCGCTCACCAACTGCATTTGAACCTGCTGCTGCAACATGTGTGTATTGCGAGTTGTAAATGATTGCCTGACACCACCAAATAGAATGCCAACTTCAGCTACCATACCTGCTGCGTCTTGTTGGACTACACGTGCCTGATCGCACCACGGTAAAAAGCGGGGATATTGGGCAATATCGGTCACCAGCGCAAACATTTCTTGCGGGCTGTACCAAATTAAGACGGATTTGTTTACGGTTTTCATAAAATAGAGGTCTGCGTGGGATTGTAGTCAAGCCTTGTACGCGCAACTTACATCCCCATCTAAATAGTTATGGCAAAAAAACCTGAAACCAATAACCGCATCGCGGACAATAAAAAAGCTGCCTTCAATTATTTCTTTGAAGAGCGTTTTGAAGCCGGCATTGTGCTGGAGGGCTGGGAAGTGAAGTCCTTGCGTGCCGGCAAAGTTCAACTTACCGATGGATACGTGGTCATTCGTAATGGCGAACTGTTTATTATCGGGCTGCAAATCAATCCGCTCAATACAGCTTCAACCCACATCAGCCCCGATAAGGTGCGAACCAAAAAACTTTTGATGCATAAAGAGGAAATCAAACGACTGATCGGCAAAGTAGAGCAAAAAGGCTACACCTTAGTGCCGATTAACCTGCACTGGAAAACCGGAAAAATTAAATGCGAAATTGCCTTGGCCAAAGGCAAAGCCGAGCACGACAAGCGCGACACCATTAAAGACCGCGAAGGCAAGCGCGAGGTGGAGCGGGTTATGAAAACCCGCAATCGGTAACAATTATCAGATTTAAGTGCTTCGTTGGCGCCAAGCAACCAACTCATTAATCAGCAGTGCACCAATGACCAACATTCCGCCAGTTATAACCGAAGGCGCGGGAACTTCATTGGCAGCAACCCACGCCAACGCTATACCAAAAATTATTTCAAGCAATGCCAACAGCGACACCTCGGGTGCTTGAAGCACTTTGGCGCACCACAGACTTAGCATGCAGGGCAAGGCTAACTGGGTGAGACCTAAACCTGCCAACAAAGCAATGTCATGGGCACTGGCCTGAAACGGCAACGCCCAAGGCAAAGTAAATAATGCCGACAGCACCGCACCCACTAGAACGGCCGGTACTAAATCAACATTTAGCCCCCGGGTTGCAGCTGACTGGGCAATGGTCCAATTAACGGCTGCAGCACTGGGTACACATAAAGCCAGCAGGGTACCCGCTACACTAACTTCTGAGATTTGCGAGGCAAACATATACACGATGCCCGCACCCGCAACTACAATCGCCAGCCAAGTGCGCAGTGGAATGCGATGCCCAATCACCAATCGGGCTACTAGTGCAGTCAGCAGCGGGCCGGTAGACATAGTTACCAACACGTTGCCTACGCTGGTCAGAGTGAGCGCCAGCATAAAGGCGGTAAACATCACGCCCCAACATACCCCTGACAGCCAAAAATTTAGGCCATTATTAAATAACGAGTGGAATACTCTAATCCCCTGAAACAGCGGAAGTAAAACTATCAGCGACAACGCCGTAAACAACGAGCGCCAAAAAGTGACCTCAAAACTACGCGCGTATTCCAGGTGGCGGGTTACCGCCCCTGCGGTAGACCACAGGAGGGTGACCACCACCATGAGCAACACAGCTTGGTTGTGGCTTAACTTCAAACTGCTGCCTCTGATGCTACAAGGTTTAACGGCTAGCGCGTTTGCGTTCACTTTCTTTCAAATAGCGCTTGCGCAGACGCACCGACTTGGGCGTGATTTCGACCAGTTCGTCGTCTTCAATAAATTCAACACCGTATTCCAGCGTTAATTCAATCGGAGGCGTAATTTTGATGGCATCTTCTTTGCCCGAGACACGGAAGTTGGTTAGTTGTTTGGTGCGGGTTGCATTGACTACCAAATCGTTATCACGGCTGTGAATACCCACAATCATGCCCTCATACACCGGATCATTCGCCTTAACAAACATGCGACCACGGTCATCCAGTTTACCCAAAGCGTAGGTAAATATTTCACCGTCGTCCATAGAAATCAATACGCCATTTTTACGACCACCAATGTCGCCTTTGTGTGGCTCGTAGCTATCAAAAATATTGCTGATCAGGCCAGAACCACGGGTTAAGTTCAAAAATTCATTCGAAAAACCGATCAATCCACGGGCAGGAATACGGTATTCCAATCTTACGCGGCCACGACCATCGGACTCCATGTTCACCAGCTCGCCCTTGCGCTCGCCCATGGCCTGCATTACGCCGCCTTGGTGCTGCTCTTCAACATCGGCAGTTACCAACTCAATCGGCTCATGCTTTTCGCCATTGACATCGCGAAACACTACACGCGGTTTGGAAACAGCCATCTCGTAACCCTCGCGACGCATATTTTCCAGCAAAATAGTCAAGTGCAACTCGCCACGGCCCATCACTTCAAATATGCCTTCTTCGTCGGTTTCTTTAACTCGCAGGGCTACGTTATGTTGCAGCTCTTTTTGCAAACGATCCCAAATCTGACGGCTGGTTACATATTTGCCCTCCCGGCCTGCCAAGGGGCTGGTATTGACACAAAAGTTCATGGTCAGTGTGGGTTCATCCACTTTGAGCATCGGTAATGGAGCGGGCTTGAGAGGATCAGTAATAGTCACACCAATACCTACATCAGCAATACCGTTAATAAGCACAATTTCACCCGGGCCGGCTTCAGTTGCTTGCACACGATCCAAACCTTGGAAAGTTAACACCTGGTTGATGCGGCCTTTGATGGTTTTTCCATCCGGCCCTTCCATCACCAGCACATCCATAGATGGCTTAATGGTACCTTGGCTGATACGCCCTACCCCAATTCGACCGACAAAGGTAGAAAAATCGAGCGCAGAAATTTGCAATTGCAGCGGAGCCTGGGGATCACCCTTTTGCGATGGTACGTGCTTAAGTACTGTATTGAATAGTGCCGACATATCGGGTCCCCATTGTTCACCTGGAGCACCTTCTTCCAACGATGACCAGCCGTTAATGCCGGAGGCATAAACTACAGGAAAGTCGAGTTGTTCATCGGTGGCACCCAATTTATCAAATAAATCAAATGCAGCATTGACCACATGGTCAGGGCGTGCACCAGGTTTGTCTACCTTATTAACCACCAAAATGGGTTTTAAACCCAAGGCTAACGCCTTTTTAGTCACAAAACGGGTTTGGGGCATCGGACCTTCTTGCGCATCGATCAACAACACCACGCCATCGACCATGCTAAGTGCACGTTCAACTTCACCACCAAAGTCCGCGTGGCCAGGGGTGTCAACAATATTAATATGGGTACCTTCCCAACTTACGGCACAGTTTTTTGCCAGGATAGTAATGCCACGCTCTTTTTCAATAGCATTGTTATCCATTACGGTATCAACCACTTTTTCGTGCTCGGCAAAAGTGCCCGACTGACGAAGCAACTGGTCAACCATGGTGGTTTTTCCATGGTCAACGTGGGCAATAATGGCAATGTTTCTAATTTGTTTGGTACTCATAGTTCACTTTCTATCAATTTATAAAACAGTTAATTGGTTACGAGACTCGCTGATGTCCAGCGGGCTTAGCAACCTGTTGGGTATCAATTCGCCAGCAGTAATGTGGGCAGTTCCTAAAAAGTCTTTATCTGGGGCTGCGTACACAGCCACATGGCTGGCATCTTTCCATGCACCCCTTCTGCGCAAACCTGTTAAAAAACGTGCTGCATTATGACTATCGAGTGTGACAGGGGTATGTTTAGGCAGTAAAACGTCTACAGGACGTATGTATTGCAGTCGCTGGACTTCTGGAATTCTTTCTAAATCTTCCAAACTAATGCATTGTGAGACCTCAAAATCACCAGTTTGAATACGCCGTAATCCTGCCAAATGGGCCCCACACCCTAAGGCTTTTCCCATATCTTCAGCCAGCGTACGTATGTAAGTTCCCTTGCTGCATGCGACACGCATCGTGAAAGTTTGAGCCTCTGTATTCAAGGTATGTTGAATAATTCCAACTGAAAAAATGGTAACGTTACGGGCTTCACGCTCGACTTCTTCACCCGCTCTCGCATACTCATAAAGGGCTTTACCATCTTTTTTAAGGGCACTGTACATGGGAGGTACTTGTTCAATCGCACCAATAAAACTTTGCACGACAGCCTCAAGTTGAGCCAAAGTAACATTTACATCACATTGTTGTAAAACATCACCCTCAGCATCTGCAGTGGTGGTAGTAACCCCCAACCGAACCAGAGCCTCATAGGTTTTATCTGCGTCCAAATGGTTTTGGCTGAATTTAGTTGCAGCACCAAAACACAAGGGTAATACTCCTGTAGCCAAAGGGTCGAGCGTACCCGTATGACCTGCTTTTTCGGCGCGCAGTAACCACTTGGCTTTTTGCAAAGCCTGGTTGCTAGACAGCCCTAGCGGTTTATCGAGTAACAACACCCCATGCACAGGGCGCCGTTGCACCCTGGTGCGAGGCGTTTTCATGGCGTGTCAGTTTCCTTGGCACGAGAAGCCACAGCACGAGCAATCAAT
>CALPVM020000194.1 GCA_943327015.2 Akkermansia muciniphila | reverse complement strand
GGTGACGTAGTGTTAGATGTCAAGTTGGGTTCGGCTGCATTTTGTGGTGTCACTCCACCCCATAGCGCTGGCTTGCAAGTCTATTTAAGCAGTGCCCAGGGCCTGTTGGCAACTTTTATTTTGCAGGAAAGTCTGCGCGCACAGGCGTTAGATGTTGTCACTTCCTTGCAGGCTAACGGGGTGGCCGTGCATGTACTTTCTGGTGACCGAGCTGCCTCCGTGCAAGCCATTGCTGCTTTGACTGGTATTACGCAGGTTCAGGCAGATTGCACCCCCGAGAAAAAATTACAGTACTTGCAGACACTACAAAAAGCGGGTCACACCGTTGCAATGGTGGGCGATGGCATCAACGATGGCCCGGTGCTAGCCGGTGCCCATGTGTCATTTGCTTTGGGACAAGGCGCGCCGCTGGCGCAAGGCCAGTCAGACTTTATTTTGCAAAACGGACAACTCCGCGGCGTGCTGCACACCCTATTGTTGGCGCGCAAAACGATGCGTATTGTGCGTCAAAACCTGTGGTGGGCATTGATTTACAACGCGGCCTGTGTGCCGCTGGCGGTGTTGGGTTGGTTGCCGGCATGGTTGGCAGGTTTGGGCATGGCAGCCAGTTCATTGCTGGTGGTGCTTAACGCTATGCGTTTGTCCCATTTAAAAGAGAGCTGATATGGATATTTTGTACTTGTTAATACCGTTGTCGGTGGCACTGGTGTTTTTTATTCTGGCCGGATTGTGGTGGGCCGTGAACGGCGGTCAATTTGAGGATGTTGAGGACGAAGGCCGGCGAATTTTGAAGGATTAGCCGTGCAGATTTGTCCTATTTCGAGGCTGTTTGATGTGCATCAAATTGACTTGGATTAAACCCCTGCACACTGTCAGGGAATGAACCATACAAGAGGTAACTATGGAGTTTGCAAATCAAAAAGCGACCATCTACAACGACACGGTGGTAAGGCAGTTTGCCATTATGACGGTGGTCTGGGGCGTGGTGGGTATGCTGGTGGGCGTCATTATTGCGGCGCAATTGGCATGGCCTGAGTTGAATATGGGTATTGCATGGCTCAGTTACGGACGTCTGCGGCCGTTACATACCAATGCTGTGATTTTTGCCTTTGGCGGCTGCGGTTTGTTTGCTTCTGCCTACTACGTTGTGCAGCGCACCTGCCATGTGCGTTTGTTTGCTGACAAGTTGGCATCTTTTACCTTTTGGGGCTGGCAATTGGTGATTCTGGCAGCGGCCATTTCTTTACCTTTAGGCTACACCTCGGGCAAAGAATACGCCGAACTGGAGTGGCCGATTGACATCCTCATTACCATGGTATGGGTGTCGTTTGCCATCGTATTTTTTGGCACAGTGGGCACCCGCAGGGTCAAGCACATTTATGTGGCCAACTGGTTTTTTGCGGCATTCATTCTGGCCGTTGCTCTGTTGCACTTAGTAAATAGTGCTGCAATCCCGGCCGGTTGGATGAAGTCTTACTCTGCCTACGCAGGGGTGCAAGATGCCATGATTCAGTGGTGGTATGGCCACAACGCCGTAGGCTTCTTTTTAACGGCTGGCTTTTTGGGCATGATGTACTACTTTATTCCCAAGCAGGCCGAGCGGCCGGTGTACTCGTACCGTTTGTCGATTGTGCACTTCTGGGCGCTGGTGTTCACCTACATGTGGGCTGGCCCACACCACTTGCACTACACCGCTTTGCCTGATTGGACGCAATCGATTGGTATGGTGTTCTCGCTGATTTTGTTGGCGCCTAGCTGGGGCGGCATGATCAACGGCATCATGACACTCTCCGGTGCTTGGCACAAGCTGCGTGACGACCCGATTCTGCGCTTTTTGATCGTGTCCTTGTCTTTCTACGGCATGAGCACGTTTGAAGGCCCCATGATGTCCATCAAAACCGTCAACGCCTTAAGCCACTACACCGACTGGACGGTAGGCCACGTGCACTCGGGTGCCTTGGGTTGGGTCGGCTTGGTCACTATGGGCACCATGTACTACTTAATCCCTAAATTGTTTGGTCAAAAACAGATGTACAGCATGAAAGCGATTGAGATCCACTTCTGGGTATCAACCATCGGTATTGTGATTTACATCGCCGCTATGTGGATTGCCGGTGTGATGCAGGGTCTGATGTGGCGCTCCATCAACCCCGATGGCACCTTGACCTACACCTTTGTAGAGTCCGTGAAAGCCACTTATCCGTTTTATGTGCTGCGTTTTATAGGCGGGTTGATGTACTTCGGTGGCATGGTGTTGATGTTGTGGAACACGATGATGACGGCCACGGCCGGTCGTGCACCCAAGGTCAATATTCCAGCGCTTGCTGCACACGCCTAAAGGAGATTTGAATGGCTAACGATACAAAACCCACTGGTCTGACCCACGAGCGGATTGAAACCAACAACTTTTTAATGATTGTGCTGATTTTGATCGTGCTGCTGTTTGGCGGCTTGGTAGAAATTGTGCCGCTGTTTTTTCAGAAATCCACCACCGAGCCGGTGAAAGGCGTTAAGCCCTACACCGCTTTGCAATTGGCTGGGCGTGATGTGTATGTGCGTGAGGGGTGCTACAACTGCCATTCGCAAATGATCCGTCCGTTCCGAGCGGAGACCTTGCGCTACGGTCACTATTCAGTGGCCGGTGAGTCGGTCTACGACCACCCGTTCCAATGGGGCAGCAAGCGTACCGGCCCCGATCTGGCACGTGTGGGTGGCAAGTACAGCGATGAATGGCACCGCATCCACCTGATTAACCCGCGTGACGTGGTGCCCGAATCCAACATGCCCGCATACCCCTGGCTGGAAAAGACGCTGGTGGACGCGCAAAGCATGCCCAATCATTTGAAGGCTTTGCGCGCTGTGGGCGTGCCCTATACCGACGAAGAAATATCTAAAGCCTCTGCCGATGTGCAGGGCAAAACCGAGCTGGAGGCCACCATAGCCTACCTGCAGGTTTTAGGTTTGGCAATTAAGTAAAGCAGGGGAATAAAGATGGATGTAAATACCCTCAGAGCCGTAGTAACGGTAGCCAGCTTGTGCGTATTTGTGGGCATTGTGTTGTGGGCCTATTCGGGCAAACGCAAAGCCGATTTTGCCGAGGCTGCCAATGCTCCATTTGAGCAAGACTGAACCTTGAACCAAGGAAAAACCCATGAGCGACTTTACACATAATTTTTGGTCTTACTACGTTGCCATCATCACGGTGGTAAGCATCATTGCCTGCCTGATATTGCTTTGGATGAGCGGTAAAGCCAAAGTAGCGGCAACGCAAGACAATACCACCGGCCATGTGTGGGATGGCGACTTGCGTGAAATGAACAATCCCCTACCTATGTGGTGGGTTGGGTTGTTTGTTGTTACCATTATTTTTGGCTTGGCGTATCTGTTCATGTTCCCCGGCTTGGGTGCTTTTGCTGGCAAATTAGGCTGGACCCAGGCGGAGCAATACCAGGCCGAAGTCGATAAATTGCACGCAGAATCGGCGCCACTGTATGCCAAGTTCTCGGGCATGCCACCTGAGAAAGTAGCGATGGATCCCCTAGCCATGGGCATTGGCGAGCGTTTGTTTATGAACAACTGCGCCCAGTGCCATGGGTCGGACGCTCGTGGCTCCAAAGGGTTTCCCAATTTGACCGATAGCGATTGGTTGTACGGTGGCACCCCCGACAAAATCAAAGAAACTCTGACCCTCGGACGCAATGGCCAAATGCCGCCTATGGCTGCAGCTGTAGGTGGTGCAGAGCAGGTCAAAAATCTTACCAACTATGTGTTGAGCTTATCAGGCAGCCCGCATGACTCTTTGCGTGCTAACTTGGGTAAGACCCATTTTGGAGCCTGCGCCGCTTGCCATGGCATGGACGGTAAAGGCAATCAGGCACTCGGTGCCCCGAACCTGACCGATGATATCTGGCTGCATGGCTACGGCGAAAACGCCATTATTTCTATTATCAATAATGGCAAGGTTAACCAAATGCCTGCACAGGCAGACAAGCTGACCGAAGCGCAAATTCATGTGCTTACCTCTTATGTGTGGGGCTTGTCTAACCGGGGTTTAGCGCAGTAATGGAATCTCCGGAGCCCTTAAACCGCAAGGTCATCCCTATTCACCCTGTGCCCGAAGCAGCCAGTGCTAACGGTGCAGAGGTGGAAATGGTGTCGCTGTACGCCTCACACCAGAAAATTTATCCACGCAGTGTGGCAGGTTTGTTTTCCAATTGGCGTTGGGGCATGGTGTTCCTGATCCAGTTGGTGTTTTACGGACTGCCTTGGTTGGAGTGGGGGCAGCGCCAAGCGGTGTTGTTCGATTTGGGTGCTCGGCGTTTTTATATTTTTGGTTTGGTGCTGTATCCGCAGGACTTTATTTATCTTACCGGTTTACTGGTTATATCGGCCTTGGGTTTGTTTTTGTTTACGGCCGTGGCCGGGCGTTTGTGGTGCGGTTACGCCTGCCCGCAAACGGTATATACCGAAATATTTTTGTGGCTAGAAAAACAGGCAGAAGGCGATCGTGCCGCCCGTATGCGCCGTGATGCTGGTGGCTGGACTTTTGACAAAATCTGGCGCAAGGCACTCAAGCACGGCCTATGGTTGGCGGTAGCGTTCTGGACTGGCTTTACTTTTGTTGGCTACTTTACGCCCATTCAATCTTTAGGCTCCGAATTGCTGCAACTGCAAATGGGCTCGTGGGAAGTGTTTTGGACACTTTTTTACGGGTTTGCCACCTATGGCAATGCTGGTTTTATGCGTGAGCAG
>CALPVM020000193.1 GCA_943327015.2 Akkermansia muciniphila | reverse complement strand
CATGGTGTTTATCCTGCAATCTTGGGTCTAACTAACCCTGTATTTTCGCATGCTTCACAGAATATGCTGCAGCAGACACGGTTTGTTGGCTTAAATAATAAAATTTTCTATCAATTGTGCTACGGCTTCGGGCTGGTCATGGTGCAGCATATGTCCGGCATCTTCCACACGGGCAATTTGAATATTGGGCACCACTTTCAGCCGGTCATGGAACTGATCCAAGGTGTAACTGTCTTTCCACCACATAGCTAAACTGTCGTCAGATGCTTCTACCGATAAGGCGGGCGCGCTAATGCATTTGAAAATTTCTAATGTTTCGTCCAGACGATAAAGATGTGCACTGCTAACTTTGTGTGCTGCTTGCCCCTGTACATTCCATTGTCCTTGCGCATCTTCCTGCGCCCAGTGCTGCGCCAGCCAATTGGCCTTGTCGGGGCTCAGGCGCGGGTTAGTTTTCATCAGGCGGCGCGCTACCCCGGCCACCGAAGGGTAGGGTTTTAAATCCATCTCACCCCGGTGTAAGAGCTTGAGCTCGTCCATCCATTTGGCATAACGCCTGGGTGCGTGGTCGGGTGTAGTGGCGGGTAGACCAAAACCTTCGAGATTAATTAAACGGCGGATACGTGCCGGGCGAATACCTGCATACATCATCACCACATTGCCACCCATACTATGCCCCACCAAATTGACAGGCGCGTTGGGGCTGTAATGGTCCAGCAAAAAATCAAGGTCTGCCAAATAGTCGGCAAACCAAAAACTATCCACCTCACCATGGCCTGATTGCCCGTAGCCACGCCAGTCGGGAGCAATGACATAATGGTCTTGCGTAAACGCATCCACCACAAATTGGTAACTGGCGGCCACATCCATCCAACCATGCACCATGACCAACGGAGTTTTGTCGGGCGCTGGCTCACCCCACACTTGTACGTGGTACTCGAGGTTGCGGATTTTCAGCGTTTGGCTTTTGGGGGTGCGTTTAACTTGGTACATGGGGGTAATCATACCTATGCTTCGAAGGCGCACGCTCGTCGTGAGATAGCTTGCGTATTTAAAAAGCCATGAAAGTTAAAGCGTTAGCCCGTACTTGGAGAATATTTTTTTCATGGTTCCGTCGTCTTTGATTTTTTTCAGGCCGACATTGAACTTTTTTAGTGTTTCATCGCTGCCGGGATGCCTCTTGGACACCATTACGTGCATCGAATTAGCAGGCGTGAAATCGTTTTCCAGAAATTCAAAATCATGGATTTTTTCCGGAAAAATCCGCTTTACCGCATCAAACGCTACCACCTTGTCCTCAATGGCAAAATCGATGCGCGACGACGCCAGTTTCATGAGGGTTGTGTCAAACGTGGTGGTTTCTTCTACCCGTATTTTGGCAGCTTTTAGAGGATTAATAGTAGCCTCAGATCCAGCAGTACACCCAACAACATAGGGTTGCAGGTCGTTGATTGTTTTGTAATTGATCTTGGTTTTTACGTTGCGTGAATATCGCAAAATGCCTGCAGCAGAATTAAAAATGGCATCAGAAAAGTTGTATTTTTCCTCGCGTTCGGGTGTTTTACGATACGGGAAAGTGGCAAAAACTTTGCCTGTTGAGACGATGTCTTCGGCTCTCTTCCAGGGTACAAATACATACACAGGCTTCAACCCGCCTGCCTTGGCGGCGGCGGAAACTACCTCGGAGGCAGCGCCATAATTAACGATGTTACTGCCCGTAAAAGGAGCCCATTCGCCAATTGCAAATCTCACTTCTTGTTCTGCGCCAAAAACTCGCAAACAAAACAGCATGGAGAGTGCAAAAAAAGCGGTCTTTTTCATGCAGGTAGCTCCCATTAGGAGTTTATTTTGCTGAGCTTGGCAGCGACTTAACCCAACGACTTATAGACTCCGCCATTTGCGCCGAAGATTCGGGAGCTGTCGAATCACCAGCCAGTACGTGTTGGGTTGCTGCAGTGCTGTAAGTCACGTTCTCAAGCTGCTTGATGGGAGAGCTGATACGTGCAAAAGCTTTTTTAATTTCTGCGGGGTCAACCACCTGGTCTCGCTCTGAGTACAGCATCAAAACCGGAGCGCGGAAAGCAGAAAGATCCATGTCGCGAACATGCTTTACCAGCGCCATCATGGGGAACAACGCTTTGCTGGGGTGGCTGGATGTCCAGATAACTTCTACGCGCTTGTAAGGAGCGGTCCAGCTGTAGGTCTCGCCCAAAATTGCCGTACCAATTTGTTTGCCCCAAGGTAAATTAAGAATTTCTGAAGCTTTGTCAAACGGACCGAAATTGGGAGAAATAAAGGTGTACGCATCCACCAGATTAGCGTCAGCCCCGACAGCCAACCAAGTTCCAAGCGTAGCGCCCGTAGAGCAACCAATCAGTACCACCCTATCGCCCAATGTTCGTCCTATGCGAACAGCTTCCATCAAATCGGCGAGCCAGTCTTGGGGGCTGGGCTCGGCCATGGCTGCTCCACTGCGCCCGTGCCCAGATAGCCGGGTTTGAAAAAGATTGGCGCCCATTTGCTTGGCAATCATGGAGGCTACTGGGTGCGTTTCAAGGTGGCTGGAGCTAAAGCCGTGAACATAAACAATGGACCATGGTGTCTTTTGCTTGTCGGCAGAAGCCCAGACGATTGATTTGGCTGTCTCGGGCCGCAAGTCGGTGTAGGCAGATTCTTTTTGTTTTAGCCAATCGTCAAGTTGCGCAGGATTGTTGGGCGGTGCTTCACGGGGGGTAGGCGTATCTGGACCAAAAGTGTTGCGCGGACCAAGCGCAAAAATAACAACACATAGGGTAATCAGTGCAGCCATAAACACTGCAATGCGTTTACCTATTTTTTTGGGTGGAGTGGAAGCAACTGTGGATTCGTTTGTATTTTTCATGGAAATATTTTATGTAAGTGCTCGCTTATTATGCAGTTGTTGCGCGCTTTAAAAAACATCTTACACTCAGCCCCATGAATAAAGTACAACTCGGACAAACCGACCTCTTTGTAACCCCTATTTGCCTCGGCACCATGACCTTTGGCGAGCAGGTGGACGAAGCTGCTGCGCACGCTATTTTGGATAGATCTCTGGAGCGCGGTATCAACTTTATTGACACCGCCGAAATGTATGCTGTTCCACCTAAGGCAGAAACATTTAATGCCACCGAAAAAATCATCGGCAACTGGCTTGCCAAAAATCCTGCTGTGCGGCAAAAGCTAATAATTGCCACCAAAGTAGCGGGCCCATCGCGCGGCATGCCGTGGATACGTGGCGGCAGCCCCAACTTAACTGCGCAAGACATCATCAGCGCGTGTGATGGCAGCTTGCAGCGCCTCAAAACCGATGTGATTGACCTTTATCAAATCCACTGGCCGGTGCGTCATGTGCCCATGTTTGGTGGCATGTATTACAACCCCTCATGGGAGAACGTGGGTGGCTCCAGCATTTTGGAACAGCTGGAGGCATTGGCGGTGTTGGTTAAGGCGGGTAAAGTGCGGGCAGTAGGCTTGTCCAACGAAACCCCCTATGGCGTGCACGAGTTTGTACGTCTGGCCGAGCAGCATGGCCTGCCCCGCGTAGCTACAGTTCAAAACCCCTATTGCCTGCTCAACCGCACTGTAGAAAACGGGCTGGACGAAACTATGCACCGCCTGCAGGTATCGCTGTTGGCCTATTCGCCGCTGGCGTTTGGCTTGCTTACCGGCAAGTACGATGCCACGGGTTTAACCGGTGAGAGAGCGCCGCAAGACGCGCGCTTGTCAAAGTACGAATCTAGCCGCAAGCAGCGCTGGGGTCGCCCTGATGCCTTGACCGCCGCACGCCGCTACAACGCGTTGGCGGCAGAATATGGTCTAACCCCCACACAATTGGCACTGGCGTTTTGCTATACCAAATGGCAGGTGGCCAGCACCATTATTGGCGTGACCACGCTTGCGCAGTTGGACGATGACATTAATGCTTGGGGCACCACCCTCAGCCCCGAACTATTGCAAGCCATTGACGCCATTCGCTGGGATCTGCGCGACCCGGCTTTGTAAAATTTTTATCAGGAGACACCCCTTTGAATACTCTGGTTCTTTTTTACCCAATGTTGGCTGGTATAGCAGCATACTTGCTCGGTTCATTGTCGTTTGCGGTGATTGTGAGCCGCACCATGGGCTTGAACGACCCCCGCACCTACGGCAGCAAAAACCCTGGTGCTACTAACGTGCTGCGCTCCGGCAGTAAAGCAGCAGCCATTGTGACCCTGTTGTTAGACGCCGCCAAAGGCTGGCTACCCGTGGCCTTGGTGCAGTGGTTTGGCAAACCTTACGGACTGGAGGAGGGCACCGTCGCGCTGGTTGGCTTGGCTGCATTTGTGGGGCATTTGTATCCGGTGTTTTTCCGCTTTATTGGTGGCAAAGGTGTTGCTACGGCGCTTGGAGTGCTGTTAGGTATTAGCGGCTGGCTGGCGCTGGCAACCGTCATTACCTTTTTGATCATTACCTATTTTTCGCGCTATGTATCCTTGGCTTCGGTGGCTGCTGCAGTATTTGCTCCGGTCTACTACTTTTTGGGTGCGGAAGTAGCTTGGTCTATGGATGGTCGCATTGCATTCAGCATTGTTTTAATGTCCGGTTTGCTGGTGTGGCGCCATGCAGAAAACATGGGCCGGTTGATGAAGGGTACGGAATCTAAATTGGGGTCTAAGAAGAAGGGTTAATCATTGTGTTTTGGGTTTTTTGCTGAGCCCGCAAGGGGCATGGCGTACCTGCCTACGCTCATGTCCCCCGCCCGCTGCGCGGGCTCCT
>CALPVM020000192.1 GCA_943327015.2 Akkermansia muciniphila | reverse complement strand
TATGCCGGGCGAACTGTGGCCTTGAATATAAAGACAATCACCGCCGTGGTTTTCGCTCTCGGCATGCCAAAAATGGTTAAAGCCCGCGCCAAACATGCTGGCCACCGAGGCAAACGAGCCGATATGCCCACCCAAATCTCCACCATCGGCAGGATTTAAACGGTTGGCGCGCACCACCATGACCATGGCGTTCCAGCGCATGTAGGCGCGCAGGCGTTTTTCCAAGTTGATGTTGCCGGGGCAGTGCACCTCTTGGTCGGGCTCAATGGTGTTTACATAACCGGTATTGGCCGAAAAAGGCAAGTCAATGCTACTTTGGCGCGCGTGCTCCAGCAATTGCTCCAGCAAAAAGTGGGCACGCTCCGGGCCCTCAGCTTCTATAACTGCAGATAAAGCATCCATCCACTCGCGCGTTTCCTGGGTGTCGGTATCTACCGGATGCACAAATGCCGAGTTAGGGGGGGCGACTGACATGGAAAACTCCTGCTAGGGGTAGAGTAATAAGTGTTGTGGCAATTTTGGCACAGTATTGGGTAATGATTGGATAGATAATCCCAGATAAACTTTACAAATTATCAAACCAATTGCCCTCACTCAACCCCAACAAACTCGCCTCGGTTCGCAAGGCTCAGCGCTGGTGGAACAATCTAGCGCCCCAGTGGCAAGACCGGCTGGCTATGCTCACCCCGCTGGCGGCGGTGCTTTTATTTTTTATTGCCATTGTGGCGGCGCTAGGCTATTTACATGTAGAAGAAATACAGCGTGATCAGGAAGCCGTGCAACGCAATGTGGAGTACACCCAGCAACGCCTGCGGCTAAGGTTGTTGGAGCGCGAGCAGCAGGTCACACGTTTGGCGCGTGAGTTGTCAGACAACGAGATTACCCTGCGCGAATTCAAGCTGCGCGCGCAAGCCATGATGGACCAATATCCAGAGATTACCGGCATTGCCCTCATCAGCGACAAAAACGAGGTTCGCGCCGAATTGGGCATGGGTATTGCCCGCAACACAGACATAGACTTACAAAAAACCGAAACCACGCCCGACGACACCGACATCTGGCTCAACACCGTTAACAGCCGCCTTCGACCCGCCTACAGCCTGCGGCTGGACGACAAAACCAGCTCAGCATTGCTGCAAATGCGCATTGGCTTGGGCAACAAACGCTCGCCTGCTGCCATTTTGACTGACACCTCAATAGACGGCCTGCTCCGGTTTGGCGTACCCGCCGAAATTGCAGCCAACTATGCCGTTTCTCTGCAAGACCCCAAAGGCAAACAGTGGGCGGGGGTGTCGATACCGAGGCGTAAATTTGCAGAGCGTCTGCTGCCATGGAAACGCCAGATTAACGAATACTCCATCCCCGTTTCACCAGCGGGCGGCGCGCTGATACTGCGTGCACAGGCCTACCGTTCACTTGCCGGCATTATGGGCAGCGGCTTGTTCTGGTTGGTGGGTGTTTTGAGTTTGCTAACCGCATGGATGCTGCTTGCCAACTGGCGGCATACGCGCCGGCGGCTGCAAACACAGCAAGCCCTGATGACCGAAACCAACTTCCGGCGCGCCCTTGAAAACTCCATGCTGACCGGCATGCGCGCCATGGACTTACAAGGCCGCATTACCTATGTCAATAAAGCATTTTGCCAAATGACGGGTTGGGATGAGCACGAACTGGTAGGCCTGACTGCACCCTTTCCCTATTGGCCCGAAGAAGACACGCCGCTGCTCACCTTGCAACTGGAAGAAGAACTGACCGGCAAAACTGTTGCAAGCGGTTTACAAGTGCGCGTCAAACGGCGTGACAACAGCATGATGGATGCGCGCCTGTATGTGTCACCTTTGGTCGATGCCATGGGCACCCAAACCGGATGGGTGACCTCCATGACCGACATTACCGAGCCCAACCGCGTACGCGAACAGCTATCTGCCTCGCACCAACGCTTTACCACCGTACTGGAAGCTTTGGACGCATCGATATCGGTAGCGCCCATTGGCAACGAAGAGCTATTGTTTACCAACCGTCTTTACCGCCAATGGTTTGGATCCGACACCTCGGGTCACCGCAGAATGGTAGAACAAGCCGGCGTTACCACCAACCCCAACACCGACGAACTGAATGACAACGTAGACGCATTTGCCGGGCTACCAACCACGGTGCTGCCCGACACCGAGTCTGAGAGCATGGAAATTTTTATTCCAGAACTCAGCCAATGGCTAGAGGTACGTATCCGTTACCTGAGCTGGGTCGATGGGCGACTGGCCCAAATGGTCATTGCGAACGACATTACCACCCGCAGACTGGCCGAGGAGCAAGCTGCAGCACAAGCCGAACGCGCACAAAACGCCAGCCGCCTTATTACTATGGGCGAAATGGCCTCCAGCGTGGCACACGAGCTTAACCAACCACTTACCGCCATCAACAACTACTGCAACGGTATGGTGTCGCGCATCAAAGACCAGCAAATTACCGAATCTGACCTGCTGTATGCACTTGAAAAAACCGCCAAGCAAGCGCAACGCGCGGGGCAAATTATCCAGCGCATTCGCGCATTTGTAAAACGCAGCAAACCCAACCGCACCCCCTCAGAAGTTAACACAATGGTAGCGGAGGCGATCGAACTCGCCGACATTGAACTGCGCCGCTTTAACGTGCGCCTGAACCATTACGTGGCAGAGCGCTTACCTGCGCTACTGGTAGACCCCATTTTGATAGAACAAGTGCTGGTGAACCTGCTGCGCAATGCGGCCGAGGCCATTGACCATGCGCTGCGCCTAACACCGCAACGCATCATTGAGTTTCGGGTCGTGCCGCGCCAAATCAACAGCAAAGCCGTGATCGAATTCAGCGTCCAGGACACCGGCAAAGGCATCTCACCCGAAGTCATGGAACGCCTGTACGAAGCCTTTTACTCCACCAAGCCCGATGGTATGGGCATTGGCCTAAGTTTATGTAGATCAATCGTTGAGTCGCACCTTGGACGCATGACCGCCGAGAACCTCTACAATGGTGATCAAATCATAGGCTGCCGGTTTTCCTTTTGGATTCCACTGGCCGCCGAACAACCCATGCTATAAACCCTTATTGTTTGACTGCTAACTAACCTTGGATGCCAGAATGAGCTTGATTCCAAAAAAAGGCACTGTGTATGTGGTAGATGACGACGAAGCCGTGCGCGACTCACTGCAATGGCTACTCGAAGGAAAAAACTACCGTGTGCGCTGTTTTGATTCTGCTGAATCCTTTTTGTCGCGCTACGACCTGCGCGAGGTCGCCTGCCTGATTGTCGACATCCGCATGGGTGGCATGACTGGGCTGGAGTTGCAGTCGCGCCTCATTGAACTGCGCTCGCCTTTACCCATCGTGTTTATAACCGGTCATGGTGACGTGCCCATGGCGGTAGACAGTATGAAAAAAGGCGCAATGGACTTTATTCTCAAGCCCTTTAACGAAGACCAGATTGTCGGCCTGGTAGAGCGCATGCTGGAACATGCCAAAGGTACGTTTGCTGACTATCAGCTGTCCCTTAACCGCGACGCCATGCTGTCCAAACTTACGCTACGCGAATCGCAAGTGATGTCGCGCATTGTGGCGGGGCGCTTAAACAAGCAAATTGCCGATGACTTGGGCATCAGCATCAAAACCGTAGAGGCGCACCGTGCCAACATTATGGAAAAACTCAGCGCCAACACCGTTGCCGACCTGTTAAAAATTGCGCTGGCGCAAACCCCGCCCAAAGCCTGAACCAAGCCAAAATTACCCCGCCCTATTGCCACCATGAACACTCCCTACACTGCAACCCTCATCGACGGCAACGCGCTGGCAACCCAACTCCGCGCCGACGTAGCACGCCGCACCACCGAACTCAAAGAACGCGGCATCACCCCCGGCCTGGCAGTAATATTGGTGGGCGACAACCCAGCATCCCAAGTGTATGTACGCAACAAGGTCAAGGCATGCAACGACAGCGGCTTGTACTCGGTGTTAGAACGTTACGACGCAACACTTACCGAAGCCGCGCTGCTGGAGCGCATTGACGCACTCAACCAAGACCCCAGCATCCACGGCATACTGGTGCAGCTCCCTCTGCCCGCACATATTGACGCCGACAAGGTCATCGAAGCCATTGCCCCCGCCAAAGACGTAGACGGTTTTCATGTGGCCAGTGCTGGCGCCTTAATGGTAGGCCAACCCGGCTTTTGGCCGTGCACGCCTTACGGTTGCATGAAAATGCTCGAATCCATTGGTTACAACCTGCGCGGCAAACACGCTGTGGTTATTGGCCGCAGCAACATCGTAGGCAAACCCATGGCCATGATGCTGCTACAGCAAAGCGCCACTGTTACCATTTGCCACAGCGCCACCGCTAACCTCAAAGCCATGACCCTGCAGGCCGATGTGATCGTGGCTGCCGTAGGCAAGCGCAACGTACTCACCGCCGACATGGTAAAACCCGGCGCAGTGGTGATTGACGTAGGCATGAACCGCAATGACGAAGGCAAACTGTGTGGCGACGTAGACTTTGCCGGTGTCAGCCAGGTGGCTGGATATATCACGCCCGTGCCCGGCGGTGTTGGGCCCATGACCATCACCATGCTACTGGTCAACACGCTCGAATCCGCCGAACGCGAGGCCAATGCCATCAACCCGCTGCTGGCCAACCGCCCGTTGCCCGAGTTTGACCGCATCCGCCCTTACCACATTGCACCCGCCATACAGCAACTACTTATTAGCGCCAACCAAGCGCTCGAGACTGTTACCGCCCCCGACTTTGCCGCTGACTGGACTGCAATAGCCCGCGAG
>CALPVM020000191.1 GCA_943327015.2 Akkermansia muciniphila | reverse complement strand
TAGTAGCTGATGGCTTCCATGGAGGTGTCGGCAAAAGCAACAGCAGCGTCGCTGGCATACGGAATACGCAGTTGGTACAGGCAGTCTTGGAAAGCCATTACACCTAGACCCACAGGGCGGTGGCGCAGGTTGGAATCGCGTGCCTTTTTGACGGCGTAGTAGTTGATATCTATCACGTTGTCCAGCATGCGCATGGCAGTTTTGATGGTGCGTTTGAGCTTGTCGTGGTCGAGTTCTTTGCCGTTGGCGCCTTCTTTTAAGTGCTGCAGCAAGTTGACCGAGCCGAGGTTGCACACGGCGGTTTCTGTGTCAGACGTGTTGAGTGTGATTTCGGTGCACAGGTTAGAAGAATGCACCACACCGGCGTGCTGCTGGGGTGAGCGTACGTTACAGGCGTCCTTAAAGGTAATCCAAGGGTGGCCGGTTTCAAACAGCATGGTCAGCATTTTGCGCCACAGGTCAGTGGCTTGCACAGTGCGGTAAGGCATGAGTTCGCCGCGTGCTGCTTTTTCTTCGTAGGCTACATAGGCTTTCTCGAACGGTGCACCAAATAGGTCATGCAGATCCGGTGTGTTGGAAGGGGAGAATAGGGTCCAGTTGCCTTTTTCCATCACGCGCTTCATGAACAGGTCTGGAATCCAGTTGGCGGTGTTCATGTCGTGGGTGCGGCGGCGGTCGTCGCCGGTGTTCTTGCGCAGTTCCAGAAATTCTTCAATGTCCAAGTGCCATGTTTCGAGGTAAGTACAGACGGCACCTTTGCGTTTTCCACCTTGGTTCACGGCAACAGCCGTGTCGTTAACCACTTTGAGGAACGGAACTACGCCTTGCGATTCGCCATTGGTGCCTTTGATGTGGCTACCCAATGCACGTACACGTGTCCAGTCGTTACCCAAGCCACCGGCAAATTTGGAGAGCAGGGCATTTTCTTTGATGGATTCGTAAATGCCGTCAAGATCGTCAGGCACGGTGGTCAGGTAGCAGCTGGAGAGCTGTGCACGCAGAGTGCCGCTGTTAAACAAGGTGGGTGTGCTGGACATGAAATCGAACGAGGACAGTACCTCGTAAAACTCAATGGCGCGGGCTTCGCGGTCTATTTCGTTGAGCGATAAGCCCATAGCGACGCGCATGAAAAAAGCCTGTGGCAACTCAATGCGTACTTTGGCGGTGTGTAAAAAGTAGCGGTCGTACAGGGTTTGCAGGCCCAGGTAGTCAAATTGCAGGTCGCGCTCTGCTTTAAGGGCTCCAGCCAGACGTTTAAGGTCGAACTGCTGCATTTTTTCGTCGAGCAGCTTGGCTTCTATGCCTTTTTTGATAAAGCCCGGAAAGTAATCAACGTAGGCTTCTTGCATGTCGGCTTGGGCAACGTCACGGCCTAACACTTCGCGTGAGATGGTGTAAAACAAGAGTCGCGCGGTGGCATAGGTGTAGTCGGGGTCTTTTTCGATCAGGGTGCGCGCTGCCAAAATGGAGGCTTTGTACACTTCGTCCATGGGGACGCCGTCGTACAGGTTGCGCATGGTTTCCGCCACAATGGGCGCGGCTTGGATGTCTGCACCCAGATTGGCGCAAGCGGCTTCGATGCGGGTTTTGAGTTCGTTTAAATCCAGTGCCACACGTTGGCCGTTGTCGAGCACGTGCAGAGTAGGAGCTGCAGGAGTCTCTTGTGCTACCTGTTTGGCGCGTTCTTGGGTGCGGCGCTCACGGTACAGTACGTAAGAGCGGGCAATTTCGTGGTGGCCACCACGCATCAGGCCGAGTTCTACCTGGTCTTGTACGTCTTCAATATGGAATGTGCCGCCACCGGGGCGTGAGCGCATCAGGGCGCGAACCACTTGCTGGGTCAGGCCGTCTACGGTTTCGCGCACACTGGCCGAGGCTGCACCGTGGGTTCCCAAAACGGCCAAAAAGGCCTTCATCATAGCAACGGCAATCTTGTTGGGTTCGAATGGGACTACTGCGCCGTTACGGCGGATGATCTGGTAATGGGTAAGCGGCTGGGCTGTATTTCCGTCCATCACAGAGGGGTTGTAACCCCCCATGGCAGAGCTCTGAGTGGATGGTGAAACGGCAGGAGCAGATAGCATGTTTTCCTCGGCAAAATGGGTATTGTTGGAGAGCTGGTATGCACGCTATAGGTGCACGTGCACACTATAGGTAGCGCTCTGGGTGGTGCTTAACCACTACCAGTAGTGTATCGCGTCTGCTAAGCCAAATTATGCGCTGTTGCAAATTAACGCCATTTTTTACGGAAATTTATTTTTTCCGGCTAGGGAAAATACGTGTTATTAAGGCCCAGACTTTGTTGTAAAAGCGGCCAGTCAAAGCCTGCTCCGGGGTCGGCTTTGCGTCCGGGGGCAATGTGTTCGTGCCCGGCAATGTGGGCAATGGGGTATTTATTGAGCAATTCAGGGCAGAGTTTTTGCAGTGCAAGATATTGAGCCGGTTCAAATAAATTGCCCTCAAGGCCCTCGAGTTCAATGCCGATCGAGTCGTCGTTACAGTTGGTTTTGCCACGGTAGCTAGAGGCACCTGCATGCCATGCGCGATCATCGCAACTCACAAATTGCCAGATTTTTCCGGTGCGTTCTATAAAAAAATGGGCAGACACTTCCAGCCCCCGGATGGACTGAAAATAAGGGTGGGCATCCCAATCCAACTGGTTGGTGAATAAGGCCTGGACCTGGCCGTTATTAAATTCACCTGGCGGTAGGCTGATGGAGTGCAACACAATAAGGTCAATCTGTGCTTGCTGCGGGCGTGCGCCAAAGTTGGGAGACGGGCAGTGCTGAGCTGGTTTCCACCAGCCGTTATCCCACAGTGGCATATCAACCCTCCGCGGCACGCTGGTGTTCGGCCTTGCAATAGACGCCTTGGGCGCCGCTAATAGCGTCAGCCACGGGTACGTGCAGGCCGCAATGGGCACAGGGAGCCATTTCTACCGTGGTTTTTGGGGGTGGTGCAGCTGTTTTTTGCTTGAGTTTATGGGTTTCACGATAAACGCGCCAACGCCACGCTACCAGAAACACGCCAAGGCAGATAAGCAAAAACTTCATGAGCGCTGCCCCAAAATAACTTCCATGACAAAACGTGAGCCGACGTAGGCCAGTAACAAAAAGGCCGAACCCAAATACAGCACTGCTACTGCACGTTTGCCGCGCCAGCCAAAGCCGAACCGCCCCACCAACAAAACTGCAAACGTGCACCACGACATAACAGAAAAAACGCTTTTGTGGTTCCAGCGCCAGGCGTGGCCGTGTCCGTAGACTACATCGCCAAAACCATAGCCAAATACCAGTGTGGCACTGAGCAATATGAAACCTGAAAGTACAAAATGGTAGGTTAAACGCTCTAAGGTGAGCAAGGGCAGACCGCTGTGGGGTTCTGCGGCGCTGCGCAGTCGTGCCTCAGTGCGCCCCAGATACCACGCGTGTACTACAGCCATGCCAAAAAGGCCGTAGCTGGCTACGCCCAGGGCCAGATGCAGGGGCAACCAGAAAGAGGTGTCGCCCGTCATGGACTTGCCCGGAAAAAAAGCAGCCAGCACTACGACCACAGCACCCAAGGCACTGAGCACCCAGTGGGTGGTGAGTTGTGGGTAAACCCGGCTTTCAATCGCGTACACTGTGGCCACCAACCAAGCAGTCATAGATAAAGCGGTTGCAAAACCAAAATACGCTGGTTGACCCAATAGGGACTGCCCCAACAGCACGGCATGCAGCAACCAGGCTACAGCGACCCAGATGCGCGCAACATGGCCTGTCATGGAGCGGGACCGAATGGCCGGCCAAGCATAAGCAGCAGCAGTTAATGCAGTGAGTAAAAGTGCAGCAGGTGAGGGACTGGCTAAAATCATGATCAGCAATTTATAACCTATTTTTAATCCGAAAAACACCCTATGGCATCCGCTCTTTCAGACAAACTTACCCGGCTGGTCAAAGAACTCCGGGGTCAGGCCCGAATTACCGAGGCCAATGTGGCCGATATGCTGCGCGAAGTTCGTATGGCTTTGTTGGAGGCCGATGTTGCGCTCCCGGTGGTGCGCGATTTTGTAGCACGCGTTAAAGAAAAGGCCCTGGGTCGGGATGTGATGGGCTCTTTGCAGCCTGGTCAATTGTTGGTGAGCATTGTGAACAAAGAACTCACCGCCACCATGGGAGAGGGCGTGAGCGACCTGAATCTCGCTGCCCAGCCACCTGCAGTGATATTGATGGCGGGTTTGCAAGGTGCGGGTAAAACCACCACCACAGCCAAGCTGGCCAAATATTTGATAGACAAGCGTAAAAAGAAAGTATTAACAGTCTCTGGTGACGTGTACCGGCCGGCGGCTATTGAGCAATTAAAAACCGTAACTGCCCAGGCAGGAGCGCAGTGGTTTGCCAGTACTCCAGACCAAAAGCCGCTGGATATTGGCTTGGCGGCGCTTGATTATGCGCGCAAGCACTTTTTTGATGTGCTTTTGGTGGATACGGCAGGGCGTTTGGCCATTGATGAAACGCTGATGCGTGAAATTAAAGAGCTGCACGCGGCATTGAACCCGGTGGAAACGCTGTTTGTAGTAGATGCTATGCAGGGGCAGGATGCGGTCAATACTGCCAAGGCGTTTAAAGAAGCATTGCCGCTGACCGGTATTGTGCTTACCAAAATGGATGGTGACTCGCGCGGTGGTGCGGCGTTGTCGGTGCGGCAGATTACAGGCGCCCACATCAAGTTTGCTGGCGTGAGTGAAAAGTTGGATGTCCTTGAGCAGTTTGATGCCGAACGCCATGCCGGACGCATCTTGGGCATGGGCGATATCGTGGCGCTGGTAGAGCAG
>CALPVM020000190.1 GCA_943327015.2 Akkermansia muciniphila | reverse complement strand
GGTGGCGTGGCTAACTCCATCAATATTATTGATGGATTTAATGGCTTGGCCTCGGGTTCTGTCTCTATTATGCTGGGTGCATTGGGCATGATTGGCTTGCAACTAGGGGACGTGGATTTTGCCTCGGTATGTTTTTTAATGGCGGTTTGTGCTTTAGGATTTGCCGCGGTAAACTGGTCTATGGGGAAGATTTTTCTCGGTGATGGCGGCGCCTACCTCCTTGGGTTTATTCTGGCTTGGATGGCTATTTTGTTGCCCATGCGTCAGCCGCAAGTGAGTGCTTGGGCTACAGCGTTGGTGGTGGCTTATCCGGTATTGGAGGTTTTTTTCTCCATTATCAGGCGCCGACAGCGCGAAGGTCATCATCCGGGGCAACCTGATAAAGTGCACTTGCACCACCTTATTCACCGCCGCATAGTCTGTCAACGCTGGCCGCAGATGAGTGGCAGACTTAAAAATGGCATGACCAGTCCTTTTTGTTGGCTGTGCGCGGCACTGCCCGCAGCGTGGGCGGTTGTGTTTTCGCAAAATATACCAATGTTGGTTGTTGGACTGCTGTTGGCTACGGTAGGATATTCCATGTTGTACAACCGATTGGCTTATTTCAAATGGACAAAGTGGAGAAACTAAATAGCCAGCCCTTGCCATGGTACGTAGCCCACACCAAAGCAAGGCAAGAGCAATTGGCACTTGATAATCTGCAACGCCAAAATTTTGTGGTGTATTTGCCGCGCTACAAACGGCTCAAGCGTGTACGTGATCAGCAGGAAATGCTGTTTGAGCCGATGTTTCCACGTTATATATTTGTTCAACCTTCCAGCGACCAGCAGTCATTGGCACCTGTCCGCTCCACCTTGGGGGTGACCAATATTGTGCGTTTTGGTAATATTCCCGCCATTGTGCCGGCGGATGTGATGGAGCGCATTCATGCATTTGAGGCTGAGCGCAATAACCTAGGTGTGCAGCAGATCAGTCCCTTTAAAGAGGGTGTGCAAGTGCGCGTTGCTTCTGGTCCATTTGCAGGGTTGGAGGGATTGATATCCGATGTGTCCAATCAGCGTGTTGTTGTTTTGATGCAACTTCTAACCAAGGAGACGCGCGTTAGCCTAAGTCCCCACCAACTTGAAGTGGTTTAGTCTTTTTAGACTTGCCAACCTTGCTGAAACCCGTTTAGCATGGGGGGATGCAAAATATGGATCACCCGAATGAAGCAGCGCTGGCGCAAGAGTACGAAGCTTTGTCGTTCGGCCAACCACTGGAAGCGTCCAAATCGCATAAGTCATCTCCCGTTATTGTGCCTATACGCTCCTTAGGTGCTAACCATGTTGATCGTATTGCCCGCCATTTGTTTGCCTTAGATGCTAACGACCGCTACTTGCGTTTTGGTCACCATGCGCAGGATGCGCAAGTGCAGAGGTATGTAGATTCTCTTAATTTTGAGCGTGATGAAATTTTTGGTATTTACAACCGCAAGCTTGAATTGATTGCCATGGCCCATTTGGCCTATGCCAAAGACATGGGCTATGACAATTGCGCAGAGTTTGGAGCTTCGGTGTTAGCGGGTTCACGCGGGCGTGGTTTTGGGGCGCGCTTGTTTGAGCGTGCAGCTATGCATGCCACCAACGACGGCATCAGCATGATGTACATACATGCGCTGAGTAAAAATGATGCCATGCTGCATATTGCACGCAATGCTGGTGCTGTAGTCGAATATGAAGGTACTGAGTCCGAGGCATTTTTGCGTTTGCCGCAACCATCGGTCAATTCGTTTGTCACAGAGATGCTGGAGGAGCAGTTGGCCCAAACCGATTACCGGCTCAAGGTGCAGGCTAAACAGTTCCGTGCCTTTCTGGCATCCATGCAGGAAGATTTGCTGGGTATTACCCACCACTCGGATGAAAACAGGTCTTGAAACCAAAATTTTGTGCATCGACCATAATTCCGGTATGCTTGAGCCTTTGCAACAACGGCAAACTTGCCATTTAGTCAGTGTCAGACCCTCATCCTTCACGCCATTCCGTTAAAGAAGACAAACGTAGCTTTTTGCAAAAAATTGCCGAGTTCATTCATCCGGGGCCAGACTCTACCGATGAACTAATTGAAACCTTGGTAGAGGCAGAAGACAACCAGATTATTGGAACCGAGTCGCGTGAAATGCTGGAAGGCGTTATCCGCATGGCAGATCTTACGGCTGGCGACGTCATGGTGGCAGCCACACGCATGGATTTGCTCAATATCCAGGCGCCTTTTGATGAGCTGCTGCATGCTGTCATAGATACAGCGCACTCCCGTTTTCCGGTGTTCGATGGGGAGCGCGAAAATATCATTGGTATTTTAATGGCCAAGGATTTGCTTAAATTGCAGCGCGCTCCAGAGTTAAACATTCGCGCATTGCTGCGGCCAGCGGTGTTTATTCCTGAGTCTAAAGGGCTCAATGATTTGCTGCGTGATTTTCGAGGTAACCGCAACCATCTGGCGATTGTGATTGATGAATTTGGCCG
The DNA here is from genome assembly GCA_943327015.2 of Akkermansia muciniphila. Lineage (GTDB taxonomy): Bacteria > Pseudomonadota > Gammaproteobacteria > Burkholderiales > Burkholderiaceae_C > Allorhodoferax. The sequence goes on along the minus strand of CALPVM020000190.1, from coordinate 2,342 downwards.
TGTCGCCGGCCTGATCACGATTGAAGACGTTCTAGAACAGATTGTGGGTGAAATTGAAGATGAGTTCGATATTGACGAAGACGATGGCGATATTTTCGGCTTGGCAGACCGCACCTACCGCGTGAGCGGCGACACACCCGTCGAGCGCGTGAATGATGCTTTTTCTGTCGCGTTGGAAGCTGCGGACGATGAAAATCATTTTGATACCATTGGCGGTTTGATAGCACACGCCATGGGCCACGTACCCAAGCGGGGGGAAAAGTTCTCGATGGGTGGCCTCGACTTTGTGGTGCTACACACCAAAGGCGGTGCAGTGAAGTGGTTCAAGGTATCGCCTGTGGCCAACGCGGCAAACTAAATCGTATGCAGGCTTGGTTGAGCAGACTGCCTGACAGGTTCGGGTGGTACACAGCGCTGTTGTTGTTTGCAGGTGTTTTGCAGGCCGCCAGCATGGCTTGGCCGCTTGATGTTATTTGGCAGCAAGGCACCACCCTCTGGTGGTTGCAAGTTCTGGCTTTGTCTGTTTTTGCGTGGGTGTTAGTACAAGCCGGCTCCGCTATACAGGCCGCTTGGTGGGCTTGGTTATTTTCTTGCACTAGCATGTGCGCTACATTCTGGTGGTTATTTGTAGCCATGCATACCTATGCTGGGTTGCCCACGTGGTTGGCGGCTTTTGCCGTATGGGGCTTGGCTGGTCCGCTGGCTTTGTACTATGCGGCTGCGGCGGCCGTGTTTTGGCGCTGTGCCGGTTTCCGCTCCATGGGTACTGGTTTGACTTGGGTGGTTTGCCTTGTTTTTGCCGCTTGCTGGACCATGGCTGATATGGCGCGCGGCATTTGGTTCACTGGTTTTGGTTGGGGTGTAACGGGTTACGCGCATGTGGAAGGTGCGCTATCTGTGCTTGCACCCTGGGTTGGCGTGTATGGCGTGGGAGCCGTAGCGGCGGCTATTGCCATGGCGCTGGCATGCGTTGCAAAGTCTGAAGCGCAGCCCAAATCACGGTTGGGTGCTGTTGCAATTGTCATGTTGATCGTTGTGATGCCCTTGGCAGGCTCACAATGGTCCGTATCTACCGGCATGCTGAATGTGGCACTGCTGCAAGGCAATATTGCCCAAGATGAGAAATTTGAAGTGGGATCCGGTGTGCCGATGGCACTCGAATGGTATGGAGACCGGTTGCAGAAGGTGCAGGCCGATCTGGTGGTGGCACCTGAGACCGCGATTCCTATATTACCCCAGCAACTGCCAGAAAATTATTGGGCTGGTTTGCGCCAGCGTTTTGCCAGTGATGATCGTGCAGCATTGATAGGGATACCGTTGGGTAATCTTAAAGATGGATACACCAATTCCGTGATCGGCCTGAGCGGCCAGCACACCGGAGTTTGGCAATACGACAAACACCACTTGGTACCATTTGGTGAATTTATTCCGCCATTTTTTAAGTGGTTTACCGAGATGATGAACATTCCTCTCGGCGACTTTAACCGTGGCTCTTTGGGGCAGCCCTCGTTTGCAGTGATGGGGCAGCGGCTGGCTCCGAACATTTGCTACGAAGATTTGTTTGGCGAAGAACTGGCGCAGCGTTTTCTGGATGCATCTACCGCCCCCACTGTGTTTGTAAATTTTAGCAATATGGGTTGGTTTGGCGATAACGTAGCCATACACCAGCATTTGCATATTTCGCGCATGCGCTCTTTGGAGTTTGAGCGTCCATTTGTACGTGCTACCAACACAGGTGCCACGGTGTTTATTGACCACCGAGCTAAGGTGGGTGCAGCTTTGCCGCACTATACCCGCGCAGTATTGCATGGTACGGTAGAGGGGCGCAGTGGCATCACCCCCTATGCCTGGTGGGTGGCACGGTTTTGGTTGTGGCCTTTATGGTTGCTGTGCGTGGCTGTTGTCTTCTTTGCTTGGTATCGGTTAGCCCAAGCCGGTAAAGCACCAAAGCGCTCATAAAACGCAATAGCGCAAATAAAGCGCAACTATCCCTAGCAAGGTCAGGGCTGCAGTATGTGCCGCTGACCGTAAAATACACAGTTCATTAGAATTAAGCTTTCAGCCAACACACCATCTATGCTCACTTTTCAGCAAATTATTCTGCGCTTGCAAGAATACTGGGACAGCCAAGGCTGTGCACTCCTTCAGCCTTACGACATGGAGGTGGGGGCTGGCACTTCGCATACGGCTACGTTTTTACGTGCCATTGGCCCTGAGCCATGGAAAGCGGCTTACGTGCAACCCAGTCGTCGCCCGAAAGATGGCCGCTATGGCGAGAACCCGAACCGCCTGCAACACTACTACCAATACCAAGTAGTGCTCAAACCCGCACCCAGTAATAT
>CALPVM020000189.1 GCA_943327015.2 Akkermansia muciniphila | reverse complement strand
GCCTCAGAAAGCAGAGGCGCAATTTTTTCCATCCGGTCTAGTGCCTTAACCCGGCTTTGTGCCTGCTTGGCTTTGCTAGCCTTTGCCTTAAAGCGGGCAATAAACTTTTGCAGGTGCGCAATTTTATCTTGTTGCTTGGCGTAGGCGTTTTGTTGCAGCTCCATTTGCTCGGCACGCATGTCTTCAAACTTGCTGTAGTTACCGCCATAGCGCACCAGTTTGGATGCATCAATGTGCAGCGTCACGTTGGTTACCGCGTCCAAAAATTCACGGTCGTGGCTAATCACAATCATGGTGCCTTCGTAGCGCTTGAGCCAGGCTTCCAGCCATACCAGCGCGTCCAAGTCCAAGTGGTTGGTGGGCTCATCTAGCAATAGTAGGTCTGATGGGCACATCAGCGCCCGCGCTAACTGCAAGCGCATACGCCAGCCGCCCGAAAAGCTATTGACGGGTTTATCGAGTTCGGTGGTTTTAAAACCTAAACCCAAAATAAGCGACTGTGCGCGTGCGGGTGCATCGTGCTCGCCCGCATCGTACAGGGCCATGTAGGCGTGTGCCATGCGGTCGCCATCGTCAGCGGCTTCAGCAGCGCTTACTTCTATGCGCGCAGCGTTTAGCACTGTATCGCCCTCAATCACAAACTCGGTGGCACTTTGCTCGGTTTCCGGCATGTCCTGCGCTACCTGCCCCATGCGCCATTGGGCGGGAATGTTGTATTCGCCCGCGTCTTCGTGCAGGTTGCCGTTGAGTAGAGCAAACAGCGACGATTTACCCGCTCCGTTGCGGCCTACCAGCCCCACTTTTTCGCCGGGGTTGAGCGTGACGGATGCAGCATCCAGCAACACCTTGGCGCTGCGGCGCAAGGTGACGTTTTTGAGAGTAATCATTGTGTGAGCGCTTGGCGCGTCAGAAGTAGTACTTGGTCTTCACCAGCACTGGTTTCCAGCCAAATCACTTCCAGGGTGGGAAATGCGGCTTCAAAATAGGGGCGTTCGTTACCGATTTCTAATACCAAAACGGCGTCAGAACTCATGTAGCGCGGGGCAGACTGTAACAGATCGCGGATAAAGTCCATTCCGTCACTGCCTCCGGCTTGGTTGCCATCCAGCGCGATGGCAGGCTCCGCCAAGTATTCGGCGGGCAGGGCAGCCATACTTTGGGCGTTGACATACGGTGGATTGCAGATAATCAGGTCGTAGCTGGCTTGTAGTTGTGCTAGCCCATCAGACTGTAGCAATTGCACACGCTCTTGCAATCCATGCTTTGACACATTGATGGCGGCAACAGCCAGTGCATCGGCAGAAATGTCGGCGGCGTCTACCTGTACATCGGGGTAAGTCATGGCAGCAAGAATGGCCAAACTGCCGTTGCCGGTGCACAGGTCCAGTACCGAGCATGTTTCAGTGGTGAGCCAATAGTCAATGCCGCCTTGAATCAGCAACTCCGCAATGAGCGAGCGCGGAATAATGACCCGTTCATCCACGTAAAAAGGCACACCTTGCAGCCATGCCTCGTTGGTGAGGTAGGCGGCAGGTTTTCGAGTGTTGATGCGTTGCTCGATCAGCGCTTGGGCTTCTGTGATTTGCTCGGCGGTAATAGGTGTTGGCAGTGCAGTGTCAGAATCCAGCGGCAAGCCAAGCCCCCATAGCACCAGCCATGCGGCTTCGTCTTGGGCGTTGGTGGTGCCGTGACCAAACGACACTTGTGAAGCAACCAGCCGTTCTGCGCTGGTGTGTATCAGTTCAGCCAGTGTCATGCGTTTGCCAGACGGTTGAGGTTTTCTAGCGTGCGGCGGTAGATGTTGGTCAGTGGCTCTATGTCCGAGAGGTGGATGTTTTCATTCACTTTGTGGATGGTGGCGTTGGGTGGGCCGCATTCAATCACTTGTGGGCAGATGGCAGCAATAAAGCGTCCATCGCTGGTGCCACCCGTAGTGGAAAGCTCGGCGGTAAGGCCGGTTTCGTCCAGAATGGCTTGACGCACTGCGTCCACCAAGGGTCCAGGGGTGGTTAAGAAGGGCAGACCACCGATAACCCATTTCAGGTCGTAGTCCAGTGCGTGCCTATCGAGTACGCTGCACAGTCTTTTTTGCAAAGATTCGGGTGTGGATTCGGTGCAAAAACGAAAATTAAAGTCAACCACCACTTCGCCCGGAATCACATTGCTGGCACCGGTGCCACCGTGGATGTTGCTCACCTGCCAGGTGGTGGGCGGAAAAAATGCATTGCCCTTATCCCATTCGATGGTGGTGAGTTCTGCCAAGGCCGGTGCTAGCAGGTGGATCGGGTTTTTTGCCAGATGCGGGTAGGCAATATGTCCTTGTACACCTTTGACGGTGAGCTTACCGCTCATGGTGCCGCGTCGGCCATTTTTGATCATGTCGCCGGTGCGCTCCACAGAGGTAGGCTCGCCCACAATGCAGTAGTCCAGCACTTCACCGCGCGCTTTCAGTTGGTTACAAACAACCACCGTGCCGTCATGCGCGGGGCCTTCTTCATCACTGGTAATCAGTAGGGCAATGTTGATGGATGGATTCGGGTTGGCGGCTAAAAATTCTTCAATCGACACGACAAATGCAGCGAGTGAGGTTTTCATGTCGCTGGCACCACGCCCGTAGAGTCTGCCATCACGGTAGCTGGGGGTAAAGGGGTCGCTGTCCCAGTGGGCCAAGGGGCCGGTGGGCACCACGTCGGTGTGTCCTGCAAACACCAGTGTTTTGGCAGGTGCTTGACTCGAATGGACGCTTGCTGTGCGTTTGGCCCACAGATTGGTTACTGAAAAATCATCCGGTCCACTAACGATGGTTTCGCATGCAAAGCCCAATGTGGCCAATCGTTGAGAAATGAGGTTTTGGCAGCCGCCATCTTGCGGTGTGACGGATGCACTGGAGATAAGTTGCTCTACGAGCTTTAAAGTAGGGGTCATTCGTGTTTTACGTCGAGAACAATTTCGGTGAAAGAGGCTTCCTCCTCCTCCTCTTCTTCTTCAACTATCTGTTGGGTTACTTTTTTAGCTGTCAGACCTTGGTCGTTTTGCATGCGCCACATCAGGTTGGTAGGCGAGTCGGCATGCGCCATACCCTCTTTACGGTCTACGCGGCCTTCGAGAATCAGGCGGGCGATGTCGGCTTCAAATGATTGCGAACCTTCTGCCATCGAGCGCTCCATGGCGTCCACAATATCCGAGAAGTTGCCTTTTTGAATCATCTCTGAAATGAGTTTGGTGTTCAGCAATACTTCAACTGCCGGAGCCCTGGAGCCTTCAACCGTACGCAGCAGACGTTGCGAGATCACTGCTTTGAGTGCTGCGGCCAAGTCGCCCAGCATGGTGGGGCGTACTTCCACCGGATAGAAGCTCAGCACCCGGTTGAGCGCCTGGTAGCTGTTGTTGGCGTGCATGGTTGCCAGGCACAGATGTCCGGATTGTGCGTATGCTATAGCGGCGGACATGGTTTCGCGGTCGCGAATTTCGCCTAGCAAAATCACATCAGGTGCTTGCCGCAAAGCATTTTTGAGTGCGGTTTGCAGCGATTGGGTATCGGTGCCGATTTCGCGTTGGTTAACGATGGAGCGCTTGTTTTTGAATAAAAACTCGACCGGGTCCTCTATGGTAAGAATATGGCCGGTAACCTTTTCGTTGCGGTAGTCCATCATCGAGGCCAGCGTTGTGCTTTTGCCTGCACCGGTGGCGCCAACCATTAATATCAAGCCCCGCTTTTCCATGATCAGATCTGCCAACACTGGAGGAAGCTGCAACTTCTCTAAGGGTGGAATATCGACCGAAATAAACCGAATTACCGCAGCCAGCGTGCCGCGCTGGCGCATGGCACTGATACGAAAGCGACCGATACCGGGTAAGGGAACACCCATGTTGAGTTCGCCATGTTCTTCGAGCTCGGCCATCCGCTCAGGGGGTAATATTTCTGCTAAAAGATTTTTGGGCGCATCAGCCGGTAATACCTGGTTGTTAATGGGTACGCACAGACCATTAATTTTGATCAACGCCGGCGCAAAGGCCGACAAATACACGTCAGAGGCTTTTTTTTCACTCATGAGGCGCAAAATGCGCTCCATAGTTCCGGAAGATGCGGGGGCTGTGGCCATGTTAGTCGCGCAGCAGGTCGTTGAGCGATGTTTTGGCTCGGGTTTGTGCATCCACGCGCTTCACAATCACTGCGCAATACAGGCTGTATTTGCCGTCTGCGCTTGGCAAGTTGCCCGACACCACTACTGAGCCAGCAGGAATACGGCCATAGCTGACAGTACCGGTGGCACGGTCGTAAATTTTGGTGCTTTGGCCAATGTACACACCCATGGAAATAACAGAGTTTTCTTCGACAATGACGCCTTCAACCACTTCGGAGCGGGCGCCAATAAAGCAGTTGTCTTCAATGATGGTGGGACCAGCTTGCATGGGTTCGAGCACGCCGCCAATGCCAACGCCACCACTCAAATGCACGTTTTTGCCGATTTGCGCGCATGAGCCCACAGTAGCCCAAGTGTCTACCATGGTGCCTTCGTCTACAAACGCGCCGATGTTCACATACGATGGCATCAAAATCACGCCTTTGCCGACAAAGCTGCCACGACGCGCTACAGCGGGCGGCACAACGCGCACTCCGGTGGCTTTCATTTCATCCGCGCTCAGGTTGGCAAACTTGGTAGGTACTTTGTCGTAAAAGCCCAAGTCGCCGGCGTTAATCTGGGCGTTGTCTTTCAGGCGAAAGCTGAGTAATACGGCTTTTTTAATCCACTGGTGGGTAGTCCATTGGCCAACAGATTCGCGGGTGGCAACGCGCAGGCGGCCTTGATCCAACTCGTTGAGTACGTGCTCCACGGCTTCGCGCACTTCTGCAGGCGCAGATTGCACAGAGATATTGGCGCGGTTTTCCCACGCGTTGTCGATGGTGTTTTGAAGGGCTTGTGTCATGGGTTGCTG
>CALPVM020000188.1 GCA_943327015.2 Akkermansia muciniphila | reverse complement strand
GGTACGATGGCCAGCATGAAGTCCCAGTTCAAGCGTGCGGATGCCTCTGGTGCCCGTTTTGCTCTGATTTTTGGCGCAGATGAACTTAGTGCCGGTGTTGTAAACGTAAAACCCTTGCGTGACAGTACCCTGACCCAAACCACCCAACCATTGAATGCCCCCGCACAGTGGGCCAAGCGCCTACAATCGCAAGCTTAACTTTAAATTACTATGGCAAATCATCTAGACCTTGAAGAACAAGAGCAACTCGACAAGCTCAAGCATTTCTGGAACCAATACGGCAACCTCATTACCTGGGTTCTTATTGCTGCATTGGCAGCAGCAGCAGCCTGGAATGGCTACCAGTACTGGCAGCGCAAGCAGTCTACCCAAGCTGCAGCCATGTTTGACGAAGTAGAAAAAGTGGTTAATGCCGGAGACGTAGACAAGGCAGACCGTGCTTTCAATGACATGAAAGACCGTTTTGCGTCGGCACTTTATACGCAGCAAGCCGGGCTGCTGGTAGCTAAAATGGCGTATGAAGCCTCTAAGCCCGAAGTGGCAAAAACGACCCTTACATGGGTGGCCGACAAATCGTCAGACCCCGGCTATGCTGCGATTGCGCGTTTGCGCCTGGCCAACGTACACATGGAAGCCCGTGCTTTTGATGAAGCGCTCAAGGTGCTTGATGGCATTAAAACAGCAGAGTTTGAAGCTTTGGCCGCAGACCGCCGTGGCGATGTATATGCTGCACAAGGCAATAGCGCAGAGGCTAAAACCCATTACCTCAAAGCGTACAAGGCTATGGATGAAAAGTCGGATTACCGACGCTTGTTAACTTACAAACTGAATGCATTGGGTGTAGATCCGGAGCAAACCAATCCATGAATACCGTGAACCTGAATCTTGTTGCCCGCCGCTGCATGGGCTGGTTCGGCTGCTTAGGACTCACTGCCGTGCTGTGGGGCTGTGCCGGTTCCAATACTCCCAAGCCCACTGAATTAGCGCCCAATGCTGCGTTGGTCAGCGTAAATGCCGCTTGGACAGCCCGTTTGGGAGATGTTGCGTTCCCGTTGGATGTCAAAGTGGTGGGTTCTCAGGTGTTTGTGGCTGATTCCAATGGAACCGTCGCTGCCATTGATAACGCCACTGGTGCTGATATCTGGCGCACAGAGTTGGGTGTCAAAATAGCCGCGGGTGTGGGCAGCGATGGTCGCTATGCGGCAGTTGTGAGTGCAGACAACCAGTTGATCACGCTCGACGCTGGCAAAGAAATTTGGCGCCATAAATTGGGGGCTGCTACCCTGACATCTCCCCTTGTGGCCGGGGCCAGGGTATTTACCTTGTCGGCAGACCGCACCTTATCCGCATTTGACGCTGCCACTGGACGCAAACTTTGGCAGCAACCTCGCACTGGCGATGCTTTGGTATTGGCGCAGTCTGGCGTATTGATGGCCGTAGGCAATACATTGGTTACTGGTTTGAGTGGTCGTCTGGTGGGCGTTTCGCCTGTTAATGGCGCTGTGGTGTGGGAGGTGCCGGTGGCTGTTAGCCGTGGAACCAACGACGTCGAGCGTTTGGTTGATTTGGTGGCTGGTGTATCGCGTATCGATAACGACATTTGTGTGCGTGCTTTTCAAGCAGCAGTGGGCTGTGTAGATGCCGGCAAAGGTCGCTTGTTGTGGGTGAAAAATGCGTCTGGTGCGACCGGTTTGCATGGCAACGGTACGCAGGTAGTCGGTGCCGAATCGGACGGCAAGCTGATTTCTTGGCGCCGTACCGATGGAGAGCGTTTGTGGGTATCGCAAAGTTTGAAGTACCGCCAATTGGGCACTCCGGTGCTTTTGGGTAATACGTTGGTAGTGGCCGATGGTTTTGGCTATGTGCATTTTTTGAAGCCTGAAGATGGCACCGCTTTAAACCGCATGGCTACCGACGGCTCAGCCATTAAAGTAGCGCCTGTGCTGGCAGGGCAGAATGTGTTGGTTGTGACGCAGCGCGGTGCTGTATTTGCCTTTAGGCGCGAGTAATCTACGGAATGAAACCAGTTATTGCCCTCGTAGGGCGCCCGAATGTGGGCAAATCAACACTGTTTAATCGGCTCACTAAAACCCGCGATGCCATTGTGGCTGACTTTGCCGGTCTGACCCGTGACCGGCACTACGGCAATGGCAAACAAGGCAAGTTTGAATACATTGTGATCGATACCGGTGGCTTTGAGCCCGATGCGAGTAGCGGAATATATGTGGAAATGGCCAAGCAAACGCGTCAAGCCGTAGCCGAGGCCGATGTGGTCATGTTTGTAGTGGATGCCCGCGCGGGTGTATCAGCGCAAGACCACGATATTGCCAACTACTTACGCAAGCTCAGTAAACCCTGTGTGCTGGTAGCCAATAAATCCGAAGGCATGCAAGAAGGTTATCAGCTGGCGGAGTTTTTTGAACTCGGGTTAGGTCAGGTAATTCCTGTTTCTGCAGCGCATGGCCAAGGCATCCGATCTTTGATCGAGTTGACCTTGGAGCCTTTGTATCAAGACGATGATGAGGCAGAGTCTGCACAAGACCCTGGCGCCATTAAGCTGGCGGTAGCGGGTCGCCCCAATGTGGGTAAATCTACCCTCATTAATACTTGGCTGGGCGAAGAGCGCCTGGTAGCTTTTGATATGCCTGGCACCACGCGCGATGCCATATCGGTGCCCTTTGAGCGTAACGGCCAAAAATTTGAGCTGATTGATACCGCAGGCTTGCGGCGCAAGGGTAGGGTATTTGAGGCCATTGAAAAGTTCTCGGTGGTAAAAACCTTGCAAGCCATTGAATCAGCCAGCGTAGTGCTGCTGTTAATTGACGCCATCCAGGGTGTCACCGACCAGGACGCCCACATAGCCGGTTTTATTCTGGAGTCCGGCCGCGCTGTGGTTATTGCTGTCAATAAATGGGATGCGGTGGATGAGTACCAACGCGAGTTGGTCAAACGCTCACTCGAAACACGCTTGGGTTTTCTTAAGTTTGCTGCCGTGCACCTTATTTCTGCCCAAAAACGGCAGGGATTGGGTCCTGTATGGGATTCTATTGCTCAGGCGCATCGTTCTGCCAACTGCAAAATGCCAACGCCCGTACTGACCCGTCTGTTACTGGAGGCGGTGCAATTTCAAACCCCCAAGAAAACGGGTGTGTACCGACCAAAATTGCGTTATGCCCATCAGGGTGGTATGAATCCGCCTATTATCGTAGTGCACGGAAATTCGCTGGAGCATGTCACTGATGCCTACAAACGCTATTTGGAAGGGCGCTTTCGCAAAGAGTTTAATTTGGTTGGGACTCCACTGCGAATAGAGATGAAATCGTCTCAAAACCCTTACTCTGAGAAAGAGTAGCGATGACTCAGGGATTAATTTGGCCTTTTTGTGTCTAATCACATGGCAAATTAAGGTCTTTTGTCCTAAATTAATACATTAGTCCCATGGCTGTGGTATCTTCGCAGCTTCATCATTTCTTGAACACGGAGAATATCGTGAGCAACAAAGGTCAGTTACTCCAAGATCCTTTCCTGAATGCATTGCGCAGGGAGCATGTGCCAGTTTCCATTTATTTGGTCAATGGTATTAAGCTTCAGGGACAGATCGAATCTTTTGATCAATACGTCGTATTGCTGCGTAATACCGTTACACAAATGGTTTATAAGCACGCAATTTCTACTATTGTTCCTGGTCGTGCAGTTAACATTGCAGCCACTCCTACTTCGGAAGAACCCAGTTCATCTTGATCCTACAGGTTTCCTGTCGCGTCTCATTTTGCTCTAGTTATTTCGCTTGACAGAATCATCTGCTTCCGTGCCTGCACCTACCATTCTGGTTGGTGTTGACTTTGGCTTGCCGCATTTTGATGCAGAGCTAGAAGAATTGGGTTTGCTGGCAGAAACCGCAGGTTTACATCCCGTCGCAAGGGTAACCTGCAAACGTCGTGCGCCTGATGCAGCATTGTTTATTGGATCCGGCAAGGCGGACGAGATCAAGCTCTTGGCTACCCAAACGGGGGCGGTTGAGGTTTTGTTTGACCAGTCCTTAAGTCCTGGGCAACAGCGCAACCTTGAGCGCCATCTTGAGCTACCCGTTAATGACCGCACTTATTTGATTCTGGAAATTTTTGCCCAGCGTGCGCGTAGCCACGAGGGCAAGTTGCAGGTCGAGTTAGCGCGATTACAGTATTTGAGCACCCGCTTGGTACGACGTTGGTCGCACTTGGAGCGGCAGAGGGGCGGTATTGGTACGCGTGGTGGTCCGGGTGAAACCCAGATAGAGTTGGATCGGCGCATGATTGGTGACAATATCAAGCGCACCAAGGAGCGCTTGATCAAGGTCAAGCGCCAGCGCCAGACCCAGCGCCGCCAGCGTGAGCGGCGTGATGCCTTTACTATGTCGCTTATTGGCTACACCAACGCAGGCAAGTCCACTCTGTTCAATGCCTTGGTTAAGGCGCGCACTTATGCGGCTGACCAGTTATTTGCTACGCTCGACACCACTACACGCCAGTTGTACCTAGGAGAAGCGCAGCGTTCAGTGTCCTTATCAGATACGGTAGGTTTTATCCGCGATTTGCCGCATGGCTTGGTAGATGCTTTTCAGGCTACCCTGCAAGAAGCCATTGATGCCGATCTGTTGCTGCATGTGGTGGATGCAGCCAACCCGCAATATCCGGAACAAATTGCCCAAGTGCAACGTGTTTTAGCAGAAATCGGTGCAGACCATATTCCCCAACTTTTGGTGTTTAATAAATGGGATGCGTTGGAGCCCGAATCTAAACCAGTAAAAATGCAGGATGTTTACGAAATAGATGGCATTCAAACGCCTAGAATTTTCGTCAGTGCCCACGATCTAACCGGCTTGCCTGCTCTGCGCCAACAGTTGGCACACATAGTTTTATCGCATGTGGAGCACAATCAGTCACCCACGGAAGACCCTCGTTTTT
>CALPVM020000187.1 GCA_943327015.2 Akkermansia muciniphila | reverse complement strand
TGCGTTTGTTTGGCTGCATTTCAGCCTGAGTAATGCCCTAGCCGAAAAATGGATGGCCGATAACCTTCCCTTGCCCCAGCACTTTTTTGAAACCATTCATGAGGGCGCGGGTTCCACCCGGGTTGAACAAGAAGAGAACAGCCTGCTGGCCGTTATCAATGATGTGGCATTTGATTTTTCGTTTGATGCCAATCAGATATCAACCGTTTGGATCTGCGTGATGCACAATTGCGTGATAAGTGCCCGTAAGCAGGCACTTCGCAGCGTAGACCGGCTGCGCGTCGCCGTTAAATCCGGTCAGACTTTTACATCACCTGTGTCGTTACTGGTTCATTTGCTACGCGACCAGGCTGATGTATTGCAAAAAATAGAACGCGACTCCGCTACCAAGGTAGATGACATTGAAGACGATTTATTAACAGGTCGTATGCAACTCAACCGCTCAAGCCTAGGGGCTTTACGCCGCTTGTTTGTACGATTACGCCGGTTACTGGCACCCGAGCCGTCATCGCTTTTTCGTTTACTTAACCGCCCGCCCAGCTGGTTTATGCCCGAGGATGCACGTGAACTGCGCGAAGCCACCGAGGAGTCATCCGCAGTGCTAAATGACCTGGCTGTATTGCAAGAACGCACCAAACTACTGCAAGAAGAAATTACCGCCCACACCACAGAGCAAACCAACCGCAGTGTGTTTTTATTGACAATCGTGACTGTTCTGGCCCTGCCTATCAATATCGTGGCGGGTTTGCTTGGAATGAATGTAGGCGGTATCCCCTTGGCAGAGGATGGCCATGGCTTTTTTTGGGTGGTTGCTTTTATTGTCTTCTTTACCTGTATCGCGGTTTGGATGGTTTTAAAAAGACAGCGTCGCTAACCATTAGACGCACTCGCCCCGCAAAAAATGCTTGCGGTAGCGGCGTGGCAAATCTGCAATGTTCATCAGCATTGGCAAATCTGCGGTATTAAAATCCGGGTCCCAAGCCGGTGCGCCCAATACCTTGGTGCCCATGCGCAAGTAACCTTTGATCAGCGGCGGTAAGTCTACATTCAAAGAATCGTCCAGTGTCTCTAAAGGCAAAGGCAACCGGGGACGCACATGGTATTCGACTGGAGCCAAATACTTTTCTTGCACCTGACGCCAAATGCTGGCTGCAATATTGCCGCACACCATGCCGTTGTGCAGCATCGGTATGCTGGCGCAACCTACCATCATGTCCAGATCGTTACGCACCATAAACTCGGCCAACGCACCCCACAGCGCCATGATTACGCCGCCTTGGCGGTAATCCGGATGCACACAACTGCGCCCCAACTCCACCATGCGTGAACGAATGGCACGCAGGCGCACCAAGTCAAACTCCAAATCGGAATAGGTGCTACCCACCCGCTTGGCTTGTGCGGGCGTGAGAACACGGTAGGTACCCACTACGTTGCCAGTGGCAGAGTCGCGTACCAGCAAATGCTCGCAATAGTCGTCAAACAAATCAATGTCGTAACCCGGAATCGGGGTTTGTATTCGGGCACCCATTTCGCCACAAAAAATTTCATGGCGCAAACGCTGCGCTTGGCGAACTTCGTCTAAGTGCCGCGCCCACGAAACCAATAGCTGACCGTGCGCAGGTTTTTGTTCCACCAAGCCGATATCTGCACCGGATGGATGAAGTAACCCCCGTGGTGTTTGAAGGGGGGACAAATCGAAAGTAGGTGTCGGCAACTCTCTCAAGATAACGCTCCTTTATTACATGATGCAGATATCTTGAAAGCTGGGCGTTACGCCAATATGAAAATGCAGTGACAGAATTGTGTCAATGCTCTTTTGGTAAATTAGTTCTCAATGCAATGATTTCAGCTCTTAAATCGCCGGCCCAGGTGCGACGGTCGCGCCCGTTTGCAAACTGCTCCGCACCCAATGACACTTGTACCTGCAGATGGCTGGCGCACACCGTTCGCCACAAAGAACGCAACAAAGAATCCTGCCCTATATAGACTGGTGCCATGCTTCGGCCTCCATGGTTACCCTCCAGATACTGTAGCGCAATGGGTTGAATGGCACTGTTACTGGCAATGGCTGCCTGCAGTAAATTGGCATGAAACGGCAAAACAGAGCTGCCATCGCTGGTGGTACCCTCCGGAAACACCGCCAACACCTCGCCAGCGGCGAGTTGGTCAGCCATGTGATGCACCACGCGCATCGCATCACGCCGGGCATTACGGTCTACAAATAAAGTGCCTACGCCCTGGGTCAAACGCCCAATGATGGGCCACCGTTGCACATCGGCTTTTGACACAAACCTGCAATGCCCGACAGCAAAAAGCACAAAAATATCCAGCCATGAGATATGGTTGCAAACCAGCAAGGCGCGGCCTTTTGCAAGTTTATTTCCTCGCACTTGCAGGCTGACACCCAAAATAACTAGCAGCTGCCGGGACCATTTTTGGATGGCAACTTGCCGCGCAGGCTCTGATAATTTTGGAATACGCCATGCTACCAACACACTGGCCCATAACAAATGCAAAGCGACTCTCAGCATTACCCATGCACCCATTGCGCGGGTAATGATGTTGCTCTGCAAGCCGTTAGTTTTAGGCTTTAACGAACTTACATGCGTATTTTGGAAGGTGGTTTGATTTTGCATAAACGAATTAAATAATCCGTTTATGACAATTTAATGGCAACAGGGCATCAGCAAAGCGTATCAGCAATGCGTTGCGCACAAGCCCTACATTGTTCAGCATCCCGTGCTTCTACCATAACCCGTAGTAAAGGCTCGGTGCCACTAGGGCGAATCAATACCCGCCCTTGATTGCCCAGCTCAGCCTCTACCGCACGGGTTGCTTCAGCCAGTGGTGCGTGGGTTTTCCAGTCAAGGCTGGGGGCCAAGCGTACGTTGATCAGGGTTTGTGGAAATAATTCGACTCCACGCAGCAGTTCGGACATGGATTTATCGCTGCGCACACAGGCCTGCAGCACCTGCAAAGCAGAGATCAGGCCGTCACCGGTGGTGTGTTTATCCAGCGCCAGCAAGTGGCCTGAGCCCTCACCGCCCAAAATCCAACGGTGTTTTTCTAATTCTTCCAGCACGTAACGGTCGCCCACCTTGGCGCGTTCAAACTGCACACCGCGTGCTTTGAGCGCCAGCTCTACCGCCATATTGGTCATGAGCGTACCGACTACGCCGGGCACGTGTTCGTCACGCCCCAAGCGGTCATCGGCCATAAGGTAAAGTAGTTCATCACCGTTATAGAGGCGGCCTTGGGCATCCACCAGTTGCAGGCGGTCAGCATCGCCATCGAGTGCAATACCATAGTCGGCCTGATGCGCCTTAACAGCAGCTACCAAGGCCTGCGGATGGGTGGCACCTACGTCTTTATTGATGTTCAACCCATCGGGTGAACAGCCAATGGACACCACCTCTGCACCTAGTTCATGAAACACCTCCGGTGCAATCTGATAAGCGGCGCCATGGGCGGCATCGACCACGATTTTCAGACCTTTCAGCGTCAGGTCGTTAGAGAAGGTACTTTTGCAAAATTCGATGTAACGCCCGGCAGCGTCTTTCAGGCGCCGCGTTTTACCGAGCTGCGCAGAATCGACCCAATGCGGTGACTTAAGCAATTCGGATTCGACGTCTAGCTCCCACTGATCCGATAACTTGGTACCCTTACGGCTAAAAAACTTGATACCGTTGTCTGCAAACGGGTTATGGCTGGCACTAATTACCACCCCCAAAGATGCACGCTGCGCTCTGGTTAAATAAGCTACACCTGGGGTTGGTAAGGGTCCGAGCAATACGACATCCACACCCGCAGAATTAAAGCCACTCTCCAACGCGCTTTCAAGCATGTAGCCGGAAATCCGGGTGTCTTTACCGATCAATACCGTGGGCCGCGCTTCTGTTTTTTTGAGCACATGCCCTACTGCGTGCGCTAGGCGCAATACAAAATCAGGGGTAATGGGCGCTTGCCCAACTGTGCCGCGAATGCCATCGGTACCAAAATATTGTCTTCCCATTATGAATCCTTAGTTACACGTTATTGTTGTAATGTTTGATTTTAATGTTGTTGCACCTGCATTGCGGCCAAAACTTGCAAAGCCTGCACGGTTTCTTTGACATCGTGCACACGAACGATATGGGCACCTTGCTGCACTGCCAAAACTGCTGCCACCACACTGGGCATCATGCGCGGGTGGGCATGCTCGTATTGTGTATCGACAGGACCCATGTTGCATACAGCTGCAAGGGACGATTTGCGCGACCATCCCGCCAGCAAAGGATGCCCCAAAGCAGTCAATTCCGTTTGACGTGCGAGCAAGGCAAAGTTTTGGGATACTGTTTTACCAAAGCCAACGCCGGGATCGATGCAAATACGTGAGGCACCGACGCCTAAAGCACGCAACTGGTGGATTGCGTGCCGCAAAAATGCCTTCACTTGAGGAACAACATCGCCTTGCATCGGCGTTACTTGCATGGTTTGCGGCTCGCGGTGCATATGCATCAGGCACACGCCACAAGCGGGATGCGATGCAACGATCTGACTAGCTGAAATTGTTTCGTGTGGTGATTGCCAGCGTAGCGCCCACACATCGTTGATGATGTCTGCCCCCATATCCAGCACGGCTTGCATGATGCGTGGCTTGTAGGTGTCTACCGATACGGGTACTCCGAGGGTCAAGGCATGGCGCACCACAGGAATGATGCGCACCAGCTCATCTTCTAGCGGCAAGGGTACGGCACCGGGACGGGTAGATTCACCGCCAATATCCAAAATGTCTGCGCCATCTTGCAGGAGCTGCTCGCAATGGGCCTGCGCAAGCAAGTGGTTAGCAAAACGCCCGCCATCCGAAAAGGAGTCGGGCGTGACATTGACAATACCCATGACCTTAGGCTTGCTAAGGTCGATGGCAAAACGGGTGGTCTGCCAGCTATTCAAATCAGGCTGTAGTTGGAGATGGAGCAGATGGTACCGTTGCGGCACCACCGCTATCACCCCCTCCTCCTGAATGGGGGGTGCGGGGTG
>CALPVM020000186.1 GCA_943327015.2 Akkermansia muciniphila | reverse complement strand
CGCCAGCAGCACGGCGGCCATCAGCCACTTAATGCCCAAGTCGCCAGCAGCTAGGGTGAGCCAGTTCATGTCAGAGCCGTAAAACGCCAGAAAGAAAAAGATGCCTGTGTCCACCACCGAGGCAACCACAGAGCCGATCAGCGGAGCTTTCCACCAAGACATAGTGCGCAGCTTATTAAAGGCCACGATATCCAGCAACTGACCCACAATAACTGCCACACCGGATGCAACGGCAATGCGCCAAGGCGCAACAGCCAGTGACACCAACACCGCAATGGCAAAACCAACCCATGCTACACGCCTTGCAGCGGTCGCCCCTAAAGCACGGTTGGTCAAGTCTGTGACCAAAAAGGCTACGGGAAACGTAAAAGCACCCCAAGTCAACCAGTCGTTAATTGGAAACTGCACCAGGTAATTGGATGCAGTAATAACGATCAGCATCGCCAAAATAGGACGCCAAAGGGTAAGAAGTGGGGTGTTTAGAGAGGTATTCATAGGGGGATTATCACAGCCTTAGCCATCGACGGCAAACAGGCTAATTTTTTCAAGCGGGCGCTTTGCAAAAATAATTTGTACAAAACAACAAGTAGGCGTATTATAAAAGCGTGGTAATTCAGGAAACGCTCCTTGCTTCGTAGGGAGCATCTTCTAAAGGAGAGTTTTCATGAATATCTTTGACCGCTACCAAGGCCGTTTTGAAGCCGCACAGGCTGAAGAAATGTCGGTTCAAGACTACTTGAACCTTTGCAAACGCGACTCCACCGCCTACGCATCCGTAGCTGAGCGCATGCTGATGGCTATCGGCGAAGCCGAGATGGTCGACACCCGCACCGACCCTCGTCTTTCGCGGATTTTTGCCAACAAAATGCTGCGCCGTTACCCCGCCTTTAAAGACCTGTACGGTATGGAAGAGGTGATAGAGCAAATTGTTTCCTACTTCCGCCATGCTGCGCAGGGTTTGGAAGAGAAAAAACAAATTCTTTATTTGCTCGGGCCTGTGGGAGGTGGCAAATCTTCTTTGGCAGAGCGGCTAAAGTCTTTGATCGAAGCCGTGCCCATTTACGCTATCAAAGATTCACCGGTTCACGAATCTCCCTTAGGCTTGTTTAACCCCAGCGAAGATGCAGAGCTTTTGCAGCAAGAATATGGCATACCTAGGCGCTACCTTGGCACCATCATGAGCCCATGGGCGGTCAAGCGTTTGCAAGAATTTAATGGTGACATTACCCGTTTTAGGGTGGTTAAGCTGCGCCCCTCGGTACTACAGCAGGTGGCGGTTTCTAAAACCGAACCGGGCGACGAAAACAACCAAGACATATCTTCTCTGGTTGGCAAAATTGATATTCGTAAACTCGAAACCTTTTCGCAAAGCGACCCCGATGCCTATGCCTATTGCGGTGGCTTGTGCTTGGCCAACCGTGGCATTTTGGAGTTTGTAGAAATGTTCAAGGCACCCATCAAGGTGCTGCATCCTTTGCTGACTGCAACCCAAGAGGGTAACTACAAAGGCACCGAAGGCTTTGGCGCAATACCGTTTGATGGTTTGGTGTTGGCGCACTCTAACGAGGCAGAATGGCTCAGCTTTAAAAACAACCGCAACAACGAAGCGTTTTTAGATCGCATTTACATCGTCAAAGTACCCTATTCTTTGCGCGTAAGTGATGAGATTAACATTTACCAAAAGCTACTGACCCATTCATCGCTTTCTAATGCCCCCTGTGCCCCAGACACACTGCGCATGCTGGCCCAGTTTACGGTGCTCTCGCGTTTAAAAGAGTCAGAAAATTCGAGCATCTTTTCTAAGCTCCGAGTCTATGATGGCGAAAATCTAAAGGATACCGACCCCAAAGCCAAGAGCCACCAAGAGTACCGAGACTTTGCTGGTGTGGACGAAGGAATGACAGGCTTGTCTACCCGCTTCGCTTTTAAAATATTGTCACGTGTGTTTAACTTTGATCACCGCGAAGTAGCCGCCAACCCGGTGCATTTAATGTACGTGTTGGAGCAGCAAATTGAGCAGGAGCAATTTGCCAAAGAAGTGGCAGACAAATACCGCCGCTACCTCAAAGAATATTTGTCTCCGCGTTATGCAGAGTTTATTGGCAAAGAAATACAAACTGCTTACTTAGAGAGTTACTCCGAGTACGGACAAAACATTTTTGACCGTTACGTTACCTATGCCGATTTTTGGATTCAAGACCAAGAATACCGCGACAGCAACACTGGCGAAATGCTCGACCGCAGTGCGCTCAATAGTGAGTTGGAAAAGATAGAAAAACCGGCAGGCATCTCCAACCCCAAAGATTTTAGAAACGAAGTGGTGAACTTTGTGTTGCGTGCACGGGCTAAACACGACGGGCAAAACCCGGCATGGACGTCCTACGAAAAACTGCGTGCCGTGATTGAGAAAAAAATGTTCTCTAACACCGAAGAACTGCTGCCAGTGATTTCGTTCAATACCAAGGCCAGCGCTGATGAGCAGAAGAAACACCAGGATTTTGTCGATCGCATGATTCGAAAAGGGTATACCGAAAAGCAGGTACGTTTGCTGTGCGAATGGTATTTGCGTGTTCGCAAGTCTTCTTAAGGTAGCTGTTGATGAACTAACCAGGAGCATCTTATGACGGTGCGCATCATTGACCGCAGGCTGGACAGCAAGAACAAAAGCTCGGTAAACCGTGGACGATTTATTGACCGCTTTAAAGGCCAAATTCGCAAGGCCGTTGCCGATGCTGTGAATAAACGCGGAATCCGTGATCTGGACAGCGGCGAGAAAATCAGCATTTCCGGCAAAGACATTGATGAGCCCCAGTTTGGTTTTGGCCGTGGTGGTGTGTGGGAAACCGTGCGACCCGGTAATGACCGCTTTAGCAGCAAAGACCAGATAGACCGACCCCAAGGTGGGGCAGGGGGCGGTGGCGGTAAGCAAGCCAGCCAGGAGGGCGAAAGTCTGGATGACTTTTTATTCACGCTCACCAAAGAAGAGTTTTACGACATTTTTTTTGAAGAACTGGCTCTCCCCAACCTTGTTAAACAACATTTAGCCCGTATCGAAAAATTCCGCCAGGTACGTGCCGGTTACGCGCAAAGCGGTGTGCCTGCCAATATCAATTTAGTGCGAACTATGCGTGGCGCTGCGGGTCGCCGAGTGGCAGTAGCAGGACCCTATGCAACGCATTTACGCAGTTTGCAACAAGAACATGATGCGCTGGCCAAAGAGGTGCCAGAAGATGATCTGGAGCTGATTCGACTACGTGCTGTTATTGAGCGCTTGCGTGCCAGAATGGAATTGGTACCATTTATTGATCCGTTTGACTTGCGTTACAACAACCGCATCCGGGTACCGCAACCCAGCACCCAAGCAGTGATGTTTTGTTTGTTGGACGTGTCGGCCTCTATGGATGAAAACCGTAAAAACATTGCCAAACGCTTCTTTATGCTCTTGTATTTGTTCTTAACGCGCAATTACGAAAAAATCGAAGTCGTTTTTATTCGCCACCACACAGTGGCTAGTGAGGTGAGCGAAGAAGAGTTTTTTACCAGCCGCGAGTCCGGCGGTACAGTGGTATCTACTGCCTTGGAGTTGATGCACAAAATTGTGCAAGCCAGGTACCCGAGTTCGCAGTGGAACATCTATGCAGCACAGGCCTCCGATGGGGATAACTGGAATAGCGACTCCCCCCGCTGCGGTCAGATCTTGGAGCAAAATTTACTCCCCCTGTTGCAGTATTTTGCGTACATAGAAATTACCGATGGTGAGCCCCAAAACCTGTGGGAAGAATATTCCATCGTTAGCGAAAACCATCCACATATTTTTGCCATGCGGCGCATTGCCAACGTGGCAGACATTTACCCGGTGTTTAGAGAGTTGTTTAAACGCAAGGTAGGAGGGGGGTGACTATGACAACGCTGCCAACCGGAACCGAGTGGACATTTGACGCACTGGAGCAGTACGACCAAGCGCTGGGGCGCATTGCAGCAAGTTTTAAGCTAGATTGCTACCCCCATGTGCTGGAGATCATCAGCACCGAACAGATGATGGACGCCTATGCCTCGATTGGCATGCCGGTGTACTACCACCATTGGTCGTTTGGAAAGCATTTTTTGGATACCCAAAACCGCTACAAACATGGCCAGATGGGACTTGCCTATGAAATCGTCATCAACTCCAACCCCTGCATCGCCTACTTGATGGAGGAAAACACCCTCACCATGCAGGCTCTGGTGATTGCCCATGCGGCTTATGGACACAACTCCTTTTTCAAAGGCAATCACCTATTCAAGCAATGGACCAGTGCCGATGCGATTGTTGACTATCTGGTTTTTGCCAAAGACTTCATTGCCCGTTGCGAAGAAAAACACGGAGTTAGTGCGGTGGAGCGCATGTTGGATGCCTGCCATGCCTTGCAAAACTTAGGTGTCGATCGCTATCGTCGTACACCGCCGCTTTCGCTCGAAAAGGAATCCTTGCGCCAGAAAGAGCGTACCGAATATATACAAGGGCAGGTGAACGATTTGTGGCGCACTTTGCCGCCGCATGCTGTGCATGGTACTGCCCCTCAGGAAAAACGTTTTCCTCCGGAGCCGGAAGAAAACCTGCTCTACTTCATTGAAAAAAACGCACCCCTGCTGGAGCCATGGCAACGTGAGTTAATTCGAATCGTGCGCAAAATTGGTCAGTACTTTTACCCCCAGCGCCAGACCCAGGTGATGAATGAGGGCTGGGCTACTTACTGGCATTACACGCTGCTTAATACTTTGTACGATCAGGGTGGATTGTCCGATGGCTTTATGCTGGAGTTTTTGCAGTCCCACTCCAACGTGGTGTTCCAGCCCACCTACAACAGCCCTTATTTTTCTGGTATCAATCCGTATGCTTTGGGTTTTGCCATGTGGAAAGATATACGCCGCTTATGCGAAAACCCGACAGCAGAAGACCGCGAGTGGTTTCCTGAAATTGCGGGCTCTAACTGGCGCGAGACGTTTGAGTTTGCGATGCAAAACTTTAAAGACGAAAGTTTTATAGCCCAGT
>CALPVM020000185.1 GCA_943327015.2 Akkermansia muciniphila | reverse complement strand
TTCATCCTGAAACTTCAACTCAATGTTTCGACCTAAAAAATCAGCGTCTTTTTGAACGTGTAGCAAAGCATCCGTTGCCTGCATAGTCATGAAGGCTGTATTGTCTTCTTCTCGCCATGTAACCTGATACACGCTGCAAGGCTCGACACGACCTCGAATTTGAATGGGGCCTAGCTGCCTAAAACATACGCCTTTACCTTCGGTAACCCCTTGCATAGCAGATGTATTGACCCAAATTTGGTCTGGTCCACAAAGATCGCACAAACGGGATGCAATATTTACAGCATCTCCATAGCAATCGCGCGACACCATTTCAACCTTACCACTCGCAAGACCAATACGTATGGGCATACGTAATTCAGGCTGCACGCTACTCAAACGTTTAGCATGCATGCGCTGCATTTGCACCGCAGTGTTAATGGCTCTTTGGCTGTCAATAAATAAGGCCAAAACACCATCACCCAAAGTTTTAATGACTCTGCCACCGCCGCTCCATGCTTGTTGACTCAGGCGTTGTGTGATGTTCGTTACAATTTTGGTGGCCTGCGCATTACCAAGTGCCTCGTACACCGATGTACTACCTTGCAAATCAACAAACAAAACCGTGGCATACAGACTCATAAATTATTGACCCCACACCATTAAAACATCACGACCTTCTACTGCTAACTCAACGGGCGCACCCACCGGCAATAGCACCTTGGTTGGCACATGTCCAAAGGGTAAATTAGTCAAAATCGGCACATCTACTTGCGCGGATAACCAATTCACCACCGATTGCAGTTTAAAGCCCTTGTCGTGGCTGGTGAGTTTATAGTCAGTAAACTGACCCAAAATAATGGCTTTTTGACGCTGCAGTACACCTGACTGCAAAAGCTGAATGAGCATACGCTCAATCCGGTAAGGGTGTTCAGCCACGTCCTCAAGAAAAAGAATGCCGCCCTTGACCTTGGGAAAATACGGCGTACCCAACAAAGCGCATACCAAGCTCAGGTTTCCACCCCACAAAGTGCCTTTTTTCACGTGCAAATTATTCTGCGGCAACACACTGCCCGTTAAAGTTTTGGTTTGGCGCCAACCACTTCCCTCCCCTTGCTCCAGCAGCAAATCAGCAAAACAGTCTTGCATGATGTCATCCGGCTCGGCACCAGATATGCCTCCACCAAAGCCTTCGCATAGTGCCGGTCCAGCCCAGCTAACGGCGCCCGTTTTAGCAAGTAAGGCCAACTGAAACGCTGTAAAATCACTAATACCTACAAACTGCATTCCAGCATCAATGGCTTTGGCCACAGTTTTATAACGGATGTGATTCAAAATACGCGTTATTCCGTAGCCTCCACGAGTGATCATGGCCACATCAGCGCCACTTGCAGCGGCTCTATGAATAGCTGCAAGACGCGTTGCATCATCCCCTGCAAAACGTTGGTGGCGCGTCAAGGCATCCTGGTCAATTTCTACGGTACAGCCCATTTTCTCGAGCCTTTGGATTCCGCGTTTAAATGCGGCTTTGTCACGAACCGCGCCAGAAGGAGAGTAGATATAAATGTGTTTATTCACCAGTGCATTATCGGATATGCTTGAGCGCAGCATGGCACACACCAGTGAAAAATTACACTTTTTGTGCCAGCGCTCGCAAGGCCGCTTTGTACCCACGGTCTGGAAAAGGCGCTTCAACCATTGCAATGCGCTCCTGCTCAGACAAACAATTATTGTCATCAGACATCTCAGCAACAGCCACCTGCAAATTAAACCGTTCTGGCGCATGACTCAGCAATGCCCTTGCAAGCTCCCTGCCCCAACCTTGGGTTAAAAGTTGAATATTGTGCAAATTTAAATGCACTAACAATTGCATCAAATAGCTGACATGGAACTCCAAGCTATGAACACTTTCTCGCTTGGGCTTGTCGCTTTTACCAAAACCAATATAGTCTGGCGCAATGATTCGCACGCCATCCTGCTGCAAACGCACAATAGCATGCCTAAAAACATAACTCCAATCTTCTGCGCCATGCAAACAGAGAACCACAGTCGCTGAATTTGATGCTTGTGCAATATCCAGGTAATGCAAACGCAAACCCGACAATGCCGGAAGTGAGTTTACAAAAGTTGCCTGCCATGGGTAATCGGGTAAGTTACAAAAACGCGCTTCAGATGTGCGCAAAGCATCTTCGCGTAAAGGCGATGCCTGTGCTTTTTGCAGCTGTCGTTTTCTTTGAAAAAATGTTTGCAGCACATGGCTGCATTCCAGCGCATTTACTCCAGTTGTAACCTGCGTATGGTGGTTTAATTTTGTAGAGTCAAAAACATTTAACACAGAGCCCGCTGCGCCGGTTTTGGAATCAAAAGCGCCAAACACTACACGCTTTAGGCGAGCGTGCAATATCGCTCCCGCACACATAGCGCAGGGCTCTAAGGTAACAAAAAGTTCGCAATCTTCAAGGCGATAATTATTAAAGTGCTGTGCTGCTGCGCGAAGCACTAAAATTTCAGCGTGTGCTGTTGGGTCATTGCATTGAATAGATAAGTTATGACTTTTTGCAATCACAATTCCGTGATGTGCCAGCACCGCACCCACCGGAATTTCATTAGCGTTAGCACCAAGGCGAGCCTGCTCCAATGCCAACTGCATGAAATCTTCATCGTACAGCGGCATTTTCATGTGGTTAATCGTTAAATAAATCGTAAAGTAGGGTTAATATTAAAAATGTAACATAAGCTTACGCATGGCTTAATTCATTCTGCAAAGGTCCACGTATGAAAAAAATATGGTTTCTTGCGCTCACGATCATAGGGCTCAATAGCATCCATGCAGAAACCATAAAAGTACGCGCAGATAGTTGGTGCCCCTACAACTGTACTCCTAACAGCAACAAACCTGGCTACATGATAGAAATCATGCAGCAAACTTTGGGCAAAAAAGGCTACACCATTGATTATCACGAGATGAATTGGGCCCGCGCGATAACAGCAACCCGCTCAGGTAAATTTAATGCGGTTGTAGGGGCGCGTAAATCAGAAGTACCCGATTTTGTATTTCCAGAAGTATCCTTAGGCGGCGGCAGGAGTTGTTTTTACGTATTACCCAAAACAAATTGGAAATACTCTGGGTTAACGTCACTTGATACTGCAACAGTAGGTGTGGTGCGTGATTACGCTTATGATGATGGAGAATTCGATGAATACATAAAAAAACACCAAAATAATATAAAACGCATTGAAGTTATCTCTGGTGACGACCCACTTACAAGAAACATTAGCAAACTTTCATCGGGGCGTATTACGAGTTTTATAGAAAATTCTACGGTTGTACAATTCAATCAGGCCAGAAATAAAAAGTCCACACCCATGAAAAACGTGGGTTGCCTGCGGGATGTTCCCGTTTATATTGCGTTTTCTCCAGTAAACCCACAGTCAAAAGCCTATGCACAGATCGTTTCAGACGGCATGGTTGAACTACGCAAATCCGGTGCTTTGAAGAAGATTTTGGCAAAGTATGGATTGAAGGATGATTTTAAATAAATCATCCTTCAACTTTACTCCCACTCAATCGTAGCCGGAGGCTTACTACTCACATCGTAAGTCACCCGATTAATCCCCCGCACCTCATTAATAATCCGGCTGGATACCTTTTTCAGCAAAGCATAAGGCAACTCAGCCCAGTCGGCAGTCATAAAGTCGCTGGTTTGAACGGCGCGAAGCGCTACCACATAATCATAGGTGCGGCCATCGCCCATTACGCCGACACTTTTTACCGGCAAAAACACGGTAAAAGCCTGAGAAGTCGCGTCATACCAAGTTTTAGGTGGGTGCCGAGCATCAATCTTTTGCCCTGCTACAGGAATAAAAGGTGTATTTCGCAGCTCTTCAATAAAAATAGCATCGGCGCGGCGCAGCAAGTCGGCATATTCTTTTTTTACTTCGCCCAAAATACGCACACCTAAACCTGGGCCGGGAAAAGGGTGGCGGTACACCATCTCAGGGGGAAGGCCCAGAGCCACGCCCAATTCACGCACTTCGTCTTTAAAGAGTTCACGCAGCGGCTCTAGCAGTTTTAGGCCAAGCTGCTCTGGCAAGCCGCCTACATTGTGGTGGCTCTTGATGGTTACCGCTTTTTTGTTTTTGGCACCACCCGATTCAATCACATCAGGGTAAATGGTACCTTGCGCCAACCACTTGGCACCCTCTTCACCGCTGTTGGCGGCAGTCAATTTAGCAGCTTCGGCTTTAAATACTTCTACAAACTCGCGGCCAATAATTTTGCGCTTGGCCTCGGGGTCGCTCACGCCATTCAAATGCCCTAAAAATTGTTCAGACGCATCAGCCCTGATTACTTTGGCATTTAGCTTGCCGGCGAACATATCCATCACCATGTCGCCTTCGTTCAGGCGCAGCAAACCATGGTCTACAAACACGCAAGTCAGCTGATCGCCTATGGCGCGGTGAATCAGCGCTGCCGCTACCGATGAATCGACACCGCCTGACAAGCCCAAAATGACATTTTCTGAGCCAACTTGGGCACGAATTTTTTCTACCGCCTCAGCAATATAGTCGCCCATTACCCAATCAGGTCGAGTTTGGCATATTCCAAGTACAAACCGCTCCAACATGGCTTGGCCTTGTACGGTGTGCGTTACCTCTGGGTGAAATTGCACTGCGTAAAAATGACGCTCTTCGTCAGCCATCCCGGCAATCGGGCAGGCATCATTCGATGCCATCAGTTTGAAGCCTGGCGGCATTTGGGTTACTTTGTCGCCGTGGCTCATCCATACATCCAGCAGGCCATGGCCTTCTTCAGATACGGTGTCTTGTATGCCATCCAGCAGGCGAGTGTGTCCGCGCGCCCTAATTCGCGCAAAGCCAAACTCACGCGTGTGACCTGCCTCTACCTTGCCGCCAAGCTGCTGTGCCATGGTTTGCATTCCATAACAAATACCCAGTACCGGCACGCCGAGTTCAAACACCGCTTGCGGTGCTTTATCGGTAGCGTCTTCATAGACGCTGGCATGGCTACCCGACAAAATAACGCCCTTCAATTGCCCATCAGCAGCG
>CALPVM020000184.1 GCA_943327015.2 Akkermansia muciniphila | reverse complement strand
TATCAGATACGGTAGGTTTTATCCGCGATTTGCCGCATGGCTTGGTAGATGCTTTTCAGGCTACCCTGCAAGAAGCCATTGATGCCGATCTGTTGCTGCATGTGGTGGATGCAGCCAACTCGCAATATCCGGAACAAATTGCTCAAGTGCAACGTGTATTGGCAGAAATCGGTGCAGACCATATTCCCCAACTTTTGGTGTTTAATAAATGGGATGCGTTGGAGCCCGAATCTAAACCAATAAAAATGCAGGATGTTTACGAAATAGATGGCATTCAAACGCCTAGAATTTTTGTCAGTGCCCACGATCTAACCGGCTTGCCTGCTCTGCGCCAACAGTTGGCACACATAGTTTTATCGCATGTGGAGCACAATCAGTCACCCACGGAAGACCCTCGTTTTTCTGGGGTGGCTACTTGATTCGGCACAATAGCGATCTTATATACCACCCATAACCACATGAAAATTTCAATGCAAGCTTTAAAACGCCCGGCTTGGCCGCTCTGGCTGCGAAATATGTTTAACCTGAACGACTCCAAATGGGGTAGGGATGATGCAGGCGCGTCGCCTTCAGGGGCGTCTGAGCCGCCGCGCGATGCCTCTCAGCCAGAACAACCGCAGCAGCCACCTCAGCAACCGCCCCAGCGTCCGCGTGGGTCAACACAGTCTGGTCCACCCGATCTGGATGAACTGTGGCGCGATTTCAATCAAAAACTCGGCGGGTTATTTGGGGGTTCCTCCAAACCACCTGGTGGCAATGGTGGTCCTGGCGGTTTTCAGCCCAATATGCAGGGTGCCGGTATCGGTTTGGCGGTGGTGGGTTTGGTTGTAGCGCTCATTTGGCTCAGCACCGGTTTTTTTATCGTTCAAGAGGGTCAGCAAGCGGTTATTACCCAGTTTGGTAAATACAAGACCACGGTGAACGCTGGTTTTAATTGGCGCCTACCGTACCCTATTCAGCGCCATGAGCTTGTTTTTGTTACGCAAATCCGCTCGGTTGATGTGGGTCGTGATGCAGTTCTAAAAGCCACTGGACTCAAAGAATCAGCCATGCTGACCGAAGACGAAAATATTCTCGATATTAAGTTTGCGGTGCAATACCGCCTAAGCGACGCACGTGCCTTTTTGTTTGAAAGCAAAAATCCGAGCGATGCCGTGGTGCAAGCAGCCGAAACGTCGGTACGTGAAGTGCTGGGTAAAATGAAGATGGACGCAGCCTTGTCCGAGGAGCGCGACCAGATTGCCCCGCGTGTACGGGCCCTGATGCAAACCATTCTGGATCGCTACAAAGTCGGCGTTGAAATTGTGGGCATCAACTTGCAACAAGGCGGAGTGCGCCCCCCGGAGCAAGTGCAAGCCTCGTTTGACGATGTACTTAAAGCAGGGCAGGAGCGTGAGCGCGCAAAAAATGAGGCGCAAGCCTATGCTAACGATGTGGTGCCGCGTGCAGTCGGTTCCGCTTCGCGCCTGAAAGAAGAGGCGGAAGCCTACAAAGCCCGTGTGGTTGCACAAGCACAAGGTGACGCGCAACGTTTCCGTTCCATTTATGCCGAGTACCAAAAAGCACCGCAGGTCATGCGTGACCGTATGTACCTCGACACTATGCAGCAAATTTACGGCAACGTGACCAAGGTTTTGGTTGAGTCGCGCCAGGGTTCGAGTCTGTTGTACTTGCCACTGGAAAAGTTACTTCAGGCAAATGGTGCTCCTCCTGCAACAAGTGGTGACACATCGTCCGCCCCTGCACCCGTGGCACCTCTGCCATTTGCCAATGGCCAAAACAATGATGCGCGTAGCCGTGATGCGGCACGTATCCGTGAACGTGATTCGCGCTAGGAGCTGCACATGAATCGTATTGGTTTTATTTTTTCGTCCATTTTTCTTCTTATAACACTGGCAAGCTCAACTCTATTTGTTGTTGATCAGCGTCAGTTTGGTGTGGTCTACGCCCTCGGGCAGATCAAGGAAGTGATTACCGAGCCGGGCTTGAACATCAAGCTGCCGCCCCCTTTTCAAAACGTGTCGTACATTGACAAACGTTTGTTAACCTTGGACAGCTCGGACGCTGAACCGATGCTGACCGCTGAAAAGCAGCGTGTGGTCATTGACTGGTATGTGCGATGGCGCATTACCGAGCCAGGCGAGTACATCCGTAATGTCGGCTTAAACGAAACAGCGGGTGCCAACCAGCTAAACCGCGTGGTGCGTAATGCGTTTCAAGAGGAAATCAACAAGCGTACAGTGAAAGAGTTGCTTTCTCTCAAACGTGAGCAATTGATGTCCGACGTCAAGACTGAAGTGTTGGAAAAAGTGCGCGGTGACAAGCCGTGGGGTGTCGATGTCGTTGATGTTCGTATTACCCGCATAGACTACGTAGAAGCCATTACCGAGTCTGTTTACCGCCGCATGGAAGCTGAGCGTAAGCGCGTTGCAAACGAGTTACGCTCCACGGGTGCAGCGGAGGGCGAAAAAATCAGAGCCGATGCCGATAAGCAGCGTGAAATCGCTATTGCCAACGCCTACCGTGATGCCCAGAAAATCAAGGGTGAGGGCGATGCTGAGGCTGCCCGTATTTATGCTGAAGCGTTTGGACGTGATCCGCAGTTTGCCCAGTTTTATCGCAGTTTGGAGGCCTATAAGTCTAGCTTTGCCAGCAAGAGTGATGTGATGGTGTTGGATCCGGCATCTTCTGAGTTCTTTAAGGTATTTCGCAATGGTGGATCAGGTGCGGCGGCTGCCAAAAAATAATGATGGACGCTGATACGCTTTGGCTGGCTGTAGCGCTGGTGTTGGTGTTTGAAGGTTTATTTCCTTTTGCGTCGCCAGCTGGTTGGCGACGCATGTTTGCCCAACTGCTACAAATGAACGACGGCCAGATACGCTTTTTCGGTTTATTCAGTATTTTGACGGGTTTGGTTCTTATTTGGTTCCTTACATCCTGAAACCGGAGCGCAAGCCTATTAGAATCCTTGTTTTAACAGATTCTTGAAACCTATGTCTGCTTGGGTCCTGCCGGATCATATTGCTGATGTCTTGCCGTCCGAAGCAAGGCACATCGAAGAAGTACGCCGCGATTTGCTGGACAAAGCGCGGTGTTATGGCTATGAATTAGTTATGCCTCCACTTTTGGAGCATTTGGAATCTTTGCTTTCCGGTACCGGCAAAGCCTTGGATATACAAACCTTCAAATTAGTGGATCAAATATCGGGTCGAACCCTCGGTTTGCGGGCGGATTCCACACCTCAGGTGGCGCGTATTGACGCTCATTTATTGAACCGCCAGGGTGTAACGCGCCTGTGCTACTGCGGCCCCGTGTTGCACACGCGCCCCGGAGCCCCGCGTGCTACCCGTGAACCTTTGCAGCTAGGTGCCGAAATTTATGGACACAGCGGCTTGGAGGCCGACCTCGAAATCTTGTCGCTAGCACAAGACTGTTTGCAGACCGCACGGGTGCAATCTATATCCATTGATTTGGCCGATGCCCGCATCGTACAGGCCATTGCACAAGAAGCCGGCATGGACGCAACTTTGCGTGAGCAGGTGCACTTGGCATTAGCTGCAAAGGATGCCAGCGAACTGCGTTCACTCACGCGCAACAGTCCCAAGCAAACCTCTGACGCATTGCAACAACTTTTGCAGTTGTATGGAGATGTCGCTGTTTTGGATGAAGCACACACCGCTTTGCCTGCGCTGCCATTAGTGCAGCAAGCCTTGACCCAGCTCAAGTGGCTTGCCGGGCACATGCAGGGTAGCCGCATCACAGTTGATTTGTCCGACTTGGGCGGATACGGCTACTACAGCGGTACGCGCTTTGCCATTTATGCTGCCGGTGCAACTGATGCACTGGCGCGAGGTGGTCGCTACGACGCGGTGGGGGCTGTATTCGGGCGTAATCGGCCTGCAGTTGGTTTTAGTCTGGATTTGAAAGCGCTCCCCGGTGTATTACCCGTGCGACCATTGCGTGCAGCTATTCGTGCGCCGTGGGGCGAGAACGCCGACTTGCGAGCAGCTATAGCCCAGTTACGCCAGCAAGGAGAAACCGTGGTGTGTGTGTTGCCCGGACATGAAAGTGAAATAGACGAGTTTCATTGCGATCGTACTTTGGTGCAAAGTGCGGGGCAATGGGTGGTGCAAGCTGATTGAGAATTGATTGAAATGAATACAAGCAAAGGTCGTAATGTGGTGGTGGTCGGTACCCAATGGGGTGACGAGGGCAAGGGCAAGTTGGTTGACTGGCTCACCGAAACCGCGCAGGGCGTGGTGCGCTTTCAAGGCGGACACAACGCCGGACACACTTTGGTTATTAACGGTGTTAAAACCGCCTTGCATCTGATTCCCAGTGGCATCATGCGTCCCGGTGTGCGTTGCTACATTGGTAACGGCGTTGTTTTGTCCGCCTCCAAATTGCTGGAGGAAATCGAAGGCCTGGAAAAAGCCGGTGTCGAAGTGCGCTCGCGCCTGCGTATTAGCGAAGCCTGCCCGTTGATATTGCCGTTCCATGTGGCCATCGACTTGGCGCGCGAGGTTTTCCGTGAAAAAGGCGGCAGCGCCAAAATCGGTACCACCGGCAGAGGCATCGGGCCCGCCTATGAAGACAAAATTGCGCGCCGTGCCCTGCGCGTGCAAGACCTCAAATACCCTGAGCGCTTTGCAGCCAAATTGCGCGAGTTGCTCGACTTGCATAACCATGTGCTTGACACCTATTTGGGCGCTAGCCATTTGGACTTTGGCCCCGCATTGCAGCCTTTCATGCAGCAGGGCAGGGTGCAGTTTGATGCTGTCTATGCCCAGGCCATGCAGCACGCTGAATTGCTCAAACCGATGATGGCAGATGTATCGCGCGAGTTGAATGACGCGCATGCTAAAGGCGCCAATTTGCTGTTTGAAGGTGCACAGGGCACCTTACTCGATGTTGACCACGGCACTTACCCCTATGTTACCTCCAGCAACTGTGTGGCAGGTAATGCAGCAGCGGGCGCGGGCGTGGGACCTGGCATGTTGCATTACATTTTGGGTATTACCAAAGCCTACTGCACCCGTGTGGGTGGCGGCCCGTT
>CALPVM020000183.1 GCA_943327015.2 Akkermansia muciniphila | reverse complement strand
GAGGAATACGACTACTACCCCCAGCAATGGGTAAGCCCGTACATCGACCGACGCCGTGAGAACGGCTGGGGGCTGTACGGTTTGCTGGGTATCGGCAAGGCCGACAAAGACAAAATGCATCTGCAACACCAGCGCAATTACCGCTTTTTTGATGCGCCCGTGGGTTTGATGTTTACCATCGACAAGGTTATGGGGCGTGGCTCGATGCTTGACTACGGCATGTTTTTGCAAAACATCATGATCGCAGCGCGCGCCAGAGGTTTACATACCTGCGCGCAAGCCGCATGGAACGGTTTTAGGAGCATTATCTTGCCGCACATTGGCGCTGGTGAGAATGAAATGCTGGTATGCGGCATGGCGCTGGGCTATGCAGACAGTTCTGCAGTAGTTAATACCTTTCATACGCCGCGCGTGGCCGTGCAAGACTTTACCCGGTGGTTAGACTAACATGGCAGACGTGTTGCAATGGGCTTTGTTGGCGGTAGGGTTGGTAAATATTGGCTTGTTGGCATGGCTGCTGAGTTTGCGCAGCAGTGCCCAAGCCAATGAGTCTGCAGACATGCAAGCGCGCGTCTTGGCGCACAAAGAGCTGCTTTCAGCAGTGCTGCTGTGTTCTGAGCGGGTAGAAAAAGCAGAGCGCGAGTTACGTCGGGAACTGCAGGAGTCTGCCCGTGCCTCTCGGCAGGAGGCGGGCCAGACCATGGCAAGTTTCCAGCAAACCCTAATGCAACAAAGTGCAGAAGCTACCCGCACCCAGAATATGCAAATGGATGCATTTGGCCAACAGTTGGTGCTTATGCAAAAAAATGTGTCTGATTCGCTGAACCGCATTGCAGAATCCAACGCCCAGCGCATGCTGGATGTACGCCAGACGCTGGATAACCAACTGGCTCAATTGCAAACCAGTAATGCCGCCAAGTTAGACGAAATGCGTGCCACCGTAGACGAAAAGCTGCAAAGTACCCTGGAGGCGCGCTTGGGCGAGAGCTTTAAGCAAGTGGCTGACCGGCTGGAGCAGGTGCACAAGGGGCTGGGCGAGATGCAGTCGCTGGCGCAGGGTGTGGGCGACCTTAAGCACTTGCTAAGCAACGTTAAAACCCGCGGCATGTTTGGTGAGGCGCAGCTTGCCAGTTTGCTGGAGCAGGTATTTGTGCCAGACCAATACGCTACCCAAGTACCAACCCGCCCGGGCAGCAAGCATGTGGTGGACTTTGCGATCAAATTGCCAGGGCAGGGCGACCGGCAAGTTCCGTTGTGGCTGCCGATAGATGCCAAGTTTCCCAACGAAGACTACGAGCGCTTGTTGGATGCTCAGGGCAGGGCCAACGCCGTGGAGGCTGAGTTGGCAGCCAAGGCACTAGAAGCGCGGATCAGGCTAGAGGCTAAATCGATTTGCGAAAAATACATTGAGCCACCGCACACTACTGACTTTGCTATTTTGTTTTTACCCACAGAAGGGCTGTATGCAGAAGTGTTGCGCCGCCCCGGGTTGATGGAGTTTTTGCAGCGTGAGCACCGCATAACGCTTGCAGGGCCAACGACCTTGCTGGCCATGCTCAACTCCTTGCAGATGGGTTTCCGTACCCTGGCTTTAGAAAAACGTTCCAGCGAAGTCTGGCAGGTGTTGGGTGCGGTAAAAACCGAATTTGCCAAGTTTGGCACGGTCTTGGCCAAGGTTAAGTCGCAAACCGAAACCGTGCTAAAAACCATTGACAGTGCCGAGGTGCGTAGCCGTGCCATGGGCAGGGTACTCAAGCAGGTAGAAGCCTTGCCCGAGACGCAAGCCCAAACACTTATACCCACCGACAAAGACTTTGATCTGGATGCGACCGAAAGCTAAAGACTAAAACTCAAAGGTTATAAAAAGCGCGGATGATTTCCCACGCCTCGGTGGGGTTGTCGGTGTATTTAAACAGGTTTAAATCTTCCGGCGAAATAGCGCCTTCTTCTACCAGAACGTCAAAGTTACACAAGCGCTTCCAGTAGTCGGTGCCAAACAGTACGATAGGCACCGGCTTGGCTTTGCCGGTTTGCACCAGGGTAATGACTTCAAACAATTCGTCCAGCGTGCCAAACCCACCCGGAAAAGCCACCAGTGCTTTGGCTCGCATCATGAAATGCATTTTGCGCAGCGCAAAGTAGTGAAACCTAAAGCATAGCTCCGGGGTAATGTAGGGGTTGGGGCTTTGCTCGTGCGGCAGGGCAATGTTTAGCCCAACACTTGGGGCACTCATTTCGTGGGCACCACGGTTGGCCGCTTCCATAATACCTGGGCCGCCCCCAGTGGCAATAAATAGCCGGTCTTCTTTGCGGCGGTGTGCGCTGTACTGGGCTACTTGCTGCGCAAACAGGCGTGCTTGGTCGTAATAGTGTGCATTGCGCAACTGGCGCTGGGCAATTTTGATGTGTGCCGCGTCGCCGTTTTTTTGCGCTGCGTCCATGCTGGCTTGCGCTGTTTCGGGGGATGGAAAGCGCGCACTGCCAAACACCACTACCGTGTTCTCGATGCCCTGTTCGCTTTGCTCTAAATCGGGTTTAAGCATTTCCAGCTGAAACCTTATGCCCCGCGTTTCGCGTCGCAGCAAAAATTCGGGGTCGGCAAAAGCCAAACGATTGGCATCTGCATCCAGCGGTTTGCCTTGGTTGGCATAGTTTTGCAGTTCAGCCCAAGCGTCGGCCAGGCGACGCTCGGTTACATGTTGGGTAAGGTGTTCGGTAGATTCCATAATGTGCATTGTGTACGAAAAACGGGAGTCACAATGCAAATAAATGGTGCAATTTAGTCCTTATACTTTTGAAAGATATATGTGCCGGGGGCTGTACCAAAATCCTGATCGGTTGCAAATGCTTGAGCCGCTTGCATCGGGCTGCTGCGTTCTGCTAGCCATTGGTGCCAGGCCGGCCACCAAGAGCCTTTGCACGAGGTGGCGTGCACCGGCCAGTGGGACGGCTCTATCCAAGCCCCTTGTGCCGGGCGGGTCTTGATTTGATAGCTGCGGTTGGCATGACCAGGTTCAGACACAATGCCCGCGTTATGCCCACCGCTGGTGAGTACAAAGGTTATTTCGGCATCGCACAAATGGTGCAGCTTGTACACCGATGTCCAAGGCGAAATATGGTCGCGCTCGGTTGCCACAACTAACAGGGGCGTGTGGATATCACCGAGCGAGATGCTGTGTCCTTCTACCTCGTAGGCGCTGGACGCCAGAGCGTTGTTTAAATACAGGCTGATTAAATATTCGTGGTGCATACGTGCCGGCATGCGGGTGGTGTCGGCATTCCATGCCATCAGGTCAGAGCCTTGTTCGCGTTCGCCCATCAGGTATTCACGCATGCGCCGAGTCCAGATCAAGTCGCGTGAATGCAAAAACTGGAATGAACCCGCCATTTGCTCTCCGGTCAAGTAGCCCTTGCCCCGTGTGATGTTGTCCAGGTACTCTATCTGGCTCTCGTCAATAAAAAGTCCTAACTCCCCCGGCTCAGAAAAATCGGTTTGCGCCGCTAATAACGTGACGGTTTGCAGTGTTGGTAAATGGGCAGTGCGTTCAACGCCGTGTTCGCGTGCCAAAGCAGCCGCTGCTATTGCCAACAGGGTTCCACCCAAACAGTAGCCCACCGCATGCACACCATAATCGGTGCCACTCAACACACCAATTTCGCCCAAGGCATCCAAAATACCCATGCGTAGGTAGTCATCCATGGATAGGTCATGGTCTTTAGCTTGTGGGTTGCGCCACGACAGCATGTAAACCGTATGACCCTGGCTTACAAGATAGCGCACCATAGAGTTGTGCGGCGAGAGATCCAGAATGTAGTACTTCATAATCCACGATGGCACCAGAAATACCGGCTCAGGGTGCACTTGTGTGGTTTGTGCGTCAAAGCGTAGCAGTTCTATCAGGTGGTTGCGGTACACCACTTTGCCGGGAGTACAGGCCACATCCCTGCCCACCACAAAGCGTGCAGCCTGTGTAGCAGCCCATTGCGAATGGCCGGTGTTTAAATCTTCAAGTCGGTTGATAAAGCCTTGCAGCAGATGTGCACCTTGCGATTGCACCACATCGTCCAGCACCACCGGGTTGGTAAATAAGCCGTTGGCAGGGGTTAGCATGCCCAGCCACTGTCTGGCAAAAAAATGCGTTATTTGCGCGTGATGTGCTGTCATACCCGGTGCAGATGCCGCTTCTGCCCAAAATATCTCACAGTTTCTGAATGCAGCCCGCATCTGGCAAAACGGCCAGCGTGCCCAAGCTTCATGGCGAAAACGCGGGTCTTCGTCATCTAACCCTTTGTGTTTGGAGATTACGTTGGCAGGGCTGCAACTCTGTTCTGTCAGTTTCAAAGCCAGACGGCTTAGTTCCATTTGTCGCCCGGGCGAAAGCCCCAAGTGCCAAGCCCAATCTGCCAGTGCCAAGGCCAGTGACACGGGCGAAAGCCCACCCAGACTTTCTGCAATGGCGCTATGCCATAACCGATCCAGTTGTTGGGTTGCAGTTTCTTTTGGTATTTCAGCTTTAGTCCAAGGAGTATCCAAAGTCAGAAGTAAAGGATTCATTGTTAGCGCCTCTGCATTGGAGCATTCATTGTTGACAAATTGAGCTGTAAATTCCGGTAAAAGTTCCATGCCCACCAAAGACGGCCTCCCCACTTAAAGCTCTGGCGTGGACGTACCACTATCAACAATGTGATGGTGGCAATAGGCCATTGCGGGTGTTGCCGTAGCCAATTGAGACCGTTTTGTACTTTGTCCACCCAAGCCAAGGGACGACTTACCCGTTGTAACTCCTGCTGCAGTTGCAAACGCAAAACAGCACTTTGCAGAATGAGTTGCTGTCTTTTTTCGACGAGTTCGTGGGTTTGCATCAGCCCAGCTCCATGCGGTCTTGCCGTAGTTCTTCTACGCTTTGGTCAAAAGTACCGCCAGCACCACGTAAACGAAGTCTTGCGATAGATAACATTAAGAGGCTAAGAAATAAAAAACACACCGTCAAAATACCCAAGGCTGCCAAGAGGTAACCATCTGCAAAGAGCATAAGCACAAACCCACAAAGCAAGGCAAT
>CALPVM020000182.1 GCA_943327015.2 Akkermansia muciniphila | reverse complement strand
GACACACTTTTTATTCGTTTGTCAAAGTTTTTTAAACTTTTTTTACTTTACTTGATTTGCTACTTTTGCTTGCTTTGCAGCTAACTAAGCAGTTTTATCTAGCGAAGCCTTCGATTATGACACACTTTTTATTCGCACATCACAATCTTTCAAACTTTTTCTTCACTCTACTCTCTTACCTCATTTTGCTTTGCAGCTAACTTAGCAGTTTCATCTAGCGAAGCCCTCTATTATGACACACCTTCTTGCTCAAAAATCAAAATATCTTCAAAAATGTTTTAAACACGGTAGCGGTCTGTACTTGTACCAAGTCTATTCAGTAATGCATTCGCTATTTCGGTAAGTGGCAACACTTCATCTGCCGCACCACATTGGATTGCTTCACGTGGCATGCCAAATACTATAGAACTAGCT
This sequence comes from Akkermansia muciniphila, assembly GCA_943327015.2. Lineage (GTDB taxonomy): Bacteria > Pseudomonadota > Gammaproteobacteria > Burkholderiales > Burkholderiaceae_C > Allorhodoferax. The sequence goes on along the minus strand of CALPVM020000182.1, from coordinate 4,724 downwards.
TCATCCTGAACGTAGTTATAACTACCCGCGTCTTTCATTTCTTTCATTGCCTTCGCGCCATCATTTCCCATGCCTGTGAGCATTATGCCGAAGGCATTTTTCCCAACTACTTTTGCCACAGACTTGAAAAGAACTTCAACGGAAGGCTTATGCCTATTAACCAGCTCCCCATCTTCGACAACACAAATATAGTTGGCACCGCTTCTATCTAAACGCAGGTGTTTTCCACCGGGTGCTATGTATGCATGGCCAGGCAGTATACGAACACCATTTACAGCTTCAAGAACCGTAATCTGGCACAGCGAGTTGAGTCGCGCTGCGAAGCTACTTGTAAAACCAGCTGGCATATGCTGGGTGATAACAACCCCTGGAGAATCTGCAGGAAATCGGGTAAGAATTTCTTTTATGGCCTCTGTGCCGCCTGTGGAAGCGCCAATACAAATTAATTTTTCTGTAGATACGCGAGATATGGATACGTTTTCTGCTTTTCGATTTGGCACTAACTGAGCAGATGCATCTTGTGCCTTGTTCAATGGTTGAATGGCTGAGCGACGAATATGTGCAGACGCTGCGACCCGGATTTTCTCGACTATTTGTCCAGACAATTCGTTGATACCATCTGTTAGCCCAATGCGAGGCTTTGATACAAAATCTACAGCACCTAACTCTAAAGCACGCATTGTGACATCTGCACCGCGCTCTGTTAAAGTTGAAATCATTACTACAGGCATTGGACGTAAGCGCATTAATCGCCCCAAAAAGTCCAAGCCATCCATCTTGGGCATTTCAATGTCAAGTGTGATTACATCAGGATCCAGTTCACGTATCATCTCTCTTGCAATAAGTGGATCGTTGGCTGTTCCGACACACTCCATGTCTTTTTGGCGATTGATAATTTCCGTGAGCAACCCACGTACTAAAGCAGAATCGTCAACTACCACTACCCTAATTTTTTTCATAAACACTTCAAAAAATATCCACAGAACCACCTGAGGTGGATTTAGCAACAGATGCGGCGTTACCTTTACGCTCCTCTACTGCCAGTGTTTCCGGATGAGAGTGAGCCAATCGCTTGACAAGTGCTTTACCATTGACAGGAAAAAAACACACTTTGCGCGGATGAATATCCAAAACATCCTGGGAAACAACGGGAATACGTTCGGTTGACAAATAATCAAGCACGAATTTTGTGTTTCGCTCACCTACGTTCATGGTGGTAAATCCGGCCATCACCTGACCTCCACCAAAAATCTTGGCCTGCATAGTCTCACGGCGCGCACCGAGCTTCAACATCTCATTAATTAACAACTCCATGGCATACGAACCATAGCGACCAGAGCCATCACCACCTTCGCCATCAGGTAGCATGAAGTGATTCATACCACCGATTCGCGCTTTGTTGTCCCAAATACAAGCTGCAATGCACGACCCCAAAACAGTCATTATCACTAGATCTTCATTGGAAACGTAATACTCACCTGGCAATACTTTTACAGCATCATACTGAAAATGATGGTCAGCATAAAAGAATGACGCTTCACCAGGCTTGCGTGGCTGAGCTTTTAATTGATCAACGCGCGATACACGCCCACCCGCCAGTATTTTTGGCTGGGGAGAAGTGACAGTTGCACGAGGCAAACTTGAACCTACTCCAGTGTTAGGGAAAATCATTTTATCCTTGCGATATTTTTTGTGTTACGCGAAGTCTTTTACGCAGGCAATACGGAACTTATCGCGTCCGCTCGTAAACAGTCTTTCCTTTTAAAACAAATAAATCTTTCGAATCACTAAAATTTTCTGCATGGCCAACAAACAGAATGCCTCCGGGTTTCATGACACGGTGTATGCGCTCTAAAACTTTTCTTTGAGTTGCACCATCAAAATAAATCATGACATTGCGGCAGAAAACAACATCAAAGGTTTCCTTGAATGGCCAATCATCCCGCACAAGATTCACCATCTGAAAGTCGATCATTTGCCGGTATTCGGGTTTCACGCGCACCATACCAGCATTTTCCGACTTTCCTCGCAAGAAAAAACGATGATGACGGCTTGACTCCATTGACTTTAAAGATTCAAAGCGGTACACACCCTGTGAGGCCGTGGCCAATACTTTGGAATCGATATCACTGGCTGCTAATGAGAAATTCGCTTTTTCACCCAAAGCTTCTACTGCTGTCATGATTATGGAATATGGCTCTTCACCCGTTGAAGCAGCACTGCACCACACATTCCAATGGTAAGTTCTGGGTCGTGACTTTAGGAGTTCACTAAGGCTTTCAAAGTGATGATGTTCCCTGAAGAACGAGGTTAGGTTAGTTGTTAAAGCATTAACAAATTCTTGCCACTCCGGGCCATCTGTGGACTCTAACCAATCTAGATACTCTCTAAAACTCTGATGTCCCGTATCGCGCAGTCGCCTAGATAATCGGCTGTATACCATTGCATGTTTACCATCATGCAAACTTATACCTGCTCGTTCGTAAATTAGGCTTTGAACCTGGCCAAAATCAGCGTCCGTCCATGCAAACTCCCGTCCCTGCATCCCTGCTGAACCAGAATCACTTCCAGCATCAACGGGTATGCGTGTCCGAGTTCTTTCATGCAGGGTATTCATGGCTTAGAGGGATTTATCGCGGCAAAGCTTGTAAATTACATGTCGTCACTGACAAGGCCCATATCCGGGGAGGACATTAGCCGCTCAATGTCTAACAAAATCAACATTCGCTCACCCACAGAACCTAAGCCAACTACAGCAGCACTGTCAATAACGCTATCAATATCAGGTGCTGACTTGAGACTCTCGGGTGCTAGTTCCATAACATCACTGACAGAGTCTACAACTATACCTACGATGCGGTTGCGTAAATTCAAAACAATTACAACAGTAAAAGTGTTGTATTCTGCTTTTTCACAACGAAACTTTAGTCGCATATCAACAATAGGAACAATGGTTCCTCGTAAGTTGATGACGCCTTTGATAAAGTCGGGTGCATTGGCAACTCGAGTAGGTGGCTCGTATCCGCGAATTTCCTGCACCTTTAGAATATCAATACCGTACTCTTCCTGGTCTAGACGGAAAGTCAAATACTCCCTTGCACCGCCAGCGGTCAAATCATTGAGTTTTTCCATCATCCCCATTTTCTTCTCCTTTAACAGATTGTCTTAGTGCCGCGAACGGCGAACTAAAGCGCCTGTATCCAAAATTAACGCTACCTTACCATCACCTAAAATTGTAGCTCCCGACACATTGGGAACCTTGCGGTAGTTTGACTCAAGATTTTTAACAACCACTTGCTGTTGGCCAAGCAGTTCATCTACCAATAAAGCTACGCGACTGCCTTCAGCTTCAACAACCACCATAATGTCGCTTGACTTTTCGAAGTCAAAGCGTGGAACTTGAAACACTTTTTCTAGCTCAATGACAGGCATGTATTCGTCGCGAACTTTAACGAGTTGCGAGCCTTGACCTACGGTACTAACAGCCTCAGCCTTGACCTGGAAGGATTCGACCACTGAAGACAATGGCAAAATGTAAACCTCTTCACCAACACCAACAGACATACCATCCATAATCGCGAGCGTAAGTGGCAGGCGAACCGAAACCTTCATGCCATAACCTTCGGCAGAATCAATTTCGACAGTACCGTTCAAGGCTGTAATGTTTTTCTTCACCACATCCATACCCACACCACGACCAGACACATCTGTAACTACATCTGCCGTAGAAAAACCAGGTGCAAAAATGAGTTGCCAAACATCCGCATCGGACATCATGTCGTTTACATCAAGACCGCGCTCACGGGCTTTCTTCAAGATTTTGGGTCTTGATAAACCACGCCCATCATCGCGCACTTCAATGACAATAGAGCCGCCTTGGTGTGACGCAGAAAGGGTAATGGTACCGACCTCAGATTTACCAGCGGCAATGCGATCGGCTGGCATTTCTACACCGTGATCGCAACTGTTACGAACCAAGTGGGTTAACGGGTCGGTAATTTTCTCAACTAAACCTTTGTCCAGTTCGGTTGCTTCACCTTGTGTTACGAGTTCTACTTTTTTACCCAGCTTGCCGGCGAGATCACGCAACATTCGAGGGAAACGGCTAAACACGATTGACATTGGAATCATGCGAATCGACATGACCGATTCCTGCAAGTCGCGCGTGTTTCTATCTAGATCTGACAAGCCTGTCAGGAGTTGCTGGTACAAAGCAGGATCTAAAGCACGGCTGTTTTGAGCCAACATAGCTTGGGTAATAACCAACTCACCGACGAGGTTGATAAGCTGATCCACCTTACTAATAGCAACGCGAATAGTTGCAGCTTCGGGCTGCGCTGCAGCCGCTGCCGCCGCCGGCTTGGCTGCAGGTCGGGATGCTGGGGCTGGTGATGATGGTGCCACTGGTGCCACTGGTGCCGCATGCACAGGCGCAACAGAAACTGGCTCAATAACAGGATGTTCTGCAGGCTCCATTGGAACACCTGGCGCACCATCAAAGAAACCAAAAGTTTCGGGCTTGCTGGCAACAACTATTGGCTCTGGAACAGCGGGTGAAACAACTGGGGCTGGAGGAGCCCCGGCATTTCCGTCAAAAAAGCCATAGCCAACCTCGGCTGCAGCTGGTGGCGGCGCAACTATTTCATGGATTGATATTTGATCTCGCGAAACATGGAAAACAAACAAATCCAAGAGGTCATCATCAGAAGAAGTTGTTTTAACCG
>CALPVM020000181.1 GCA_943327015.2 Akkermansia muciniphila | reverse complement strand
TGCAGCAGCATGGAACGGACATTTTGCAGCTCCGGAATCTTGACTCATAACGCATCTCCTACATTGGTGAAAGTAATGGCACAGGTCATTTGACCGTGGTTGAAGCATGCCTTGTTTGATCAACCACAAAATTCATTGTTCTAGAGGCAACGGCTTTCGTCCAGATGATTTTGTTTATGTGTCAGATAGTAAATATTTATGGGTGGAAGGATGTACTTGGTAAAGCATAAGCTGGCGTAATTACAAGCCAGCAGATCAAAATCTGTTGCTTGATGAATCCGTAAAAGAAAACCCGCAACAGTTGAACTATATGGAGTAAAAACTGTACCTTTACCATCCACTAGCCAAATCTTAATCTGACGTTTTATTTAACTGGCGTTAAGTCAATGAAGAAGAAAATACAAATGAACACCAGCGTATCAGCACTAACCTAGACTAGGATCTAATGGTTGCAGTAATACTTTCACTAAAAAGGGTAGCGGGCACTAACCATCCCAAAATTTGCACGAGCCATGTGCTTGCCTGCGCATTGAAATGGTACAGCAAACACTGTGTTCTGGTGACAGCTAAAAGACGCCGATCACTATTTTAGTGCGACATATATCGGTCAAATGTATGGTTTAACCAAGCATTATTTGCACGTCGATTCTTTTTGGTTTCTAATTTCTCAGAACATACTAAATCGTAGACTTCTTAAGATGCCAAAAGCCAAGAAGACGTGGTCAGAAAAAATGATAGCCAAGCCTCCCCACCAGGTGGTGTTGGAAAAAGACTTTGCTGGGGTAAAGCAGGGATCAACCCTGCACATCTCAAGTCCTCAGGAAATTGCTGATGAGCTAAGAAAAATCCTACCTGGAACCACCCTCTCAATTCAACAACTTAGGCAAAACATCGCCAATTTTCAAAAATGCGATGCTACTTGTCCAGTATCAACATCCATTTTTCTCAGGATTGTTGCGGAGCACGCGTGGGAAGAATTCAACCTTCATAACAATCAGCAAGACATTGCACCTTTCTGGCGCGTGATTGATCCCGAATCATCACTGGCAAAAAAACTAAGTTTCGATCCCGCTTGGATTAGATTGCAACGCGAAATGGAGACAAAGCCCTAGCGGGTAGCAAGTTGTGAGCGGTATAAAGGCGATTATGGCGAAATCAAAAATGTATGAGGGCGGATGTTTGTGCGGGAACATCCGCTTTGTTGCGACAGGTCCGGCACTTAAGCCGCACACCTGCTCTTGCAAAATGTGTCAGCGTCACACGGGTGCGCTCACAGCAGCATGGGTTGAGTTTCCAAAGGAATGCGTCGAGTGGGTTGGGGCTGGTGGTAAGCCTTCTGTCTGGCGCTATTCAAAATGGTCTAGTCGTTCTTTTTGTGCTGTCTGTGGTAGCTCAATCGGTGCAATTGATGACAACCCGACCATAGCGTTACATCTTGGCACTTTTGATTTTAACAACCGAAAAGAACTCGCAGCAACCTACCACTCTTATGTTTCCTCAAGCCCCAAGTGGTGGCATGTGCAGTCTGATGGTGAACAAAAAGCATGATGGGTGGATAGCTGCCAAAACTTAAGCGTGTTTCTTTTCCATAAGAGTTTGCTTTCATTCACCATAACTTGCATTCAATTGGGGTTACTTGCAGATAAAGGCCAACCCAATCAAAAAGCTTGTAGCTTTTATCAGTAGGCTTTAAATTCTTTTTTTACAACAGTAAGGGGAATAACAGAGCGCGGCATGACGTAGGGGAGTCAAACGTGCCCCTAAAAACTTTGGATGTCAATGAAAGTTACCGGAAACCGAAAAACAAAAAATTCAATATTTATTTTAAATAATCAAATGCTTAGTAAATATTTTGGCAGGGCAAAAAGGACCTCATCACAAAATGCCTAAATTTTTCAAGGACAAGTAGATCCGGCTCTTGGGTTTCACTTCATCGTTCTAATTGTGGAGACAGCCGCTTGTTGCGTAAGTTTTAAGACACCCTGTTTTGGTGGGGTCAGAGATTCCAACTGACAAACTATGGATAATTGAGAATAGGATATGCTTTCATCAAAGCACTTTATCGATGTCCATCATGACAATTTTGTTTGCTGCATTTCTACTCGGGCTTGTGTTCAATGCCACCCCAGGTGCTGTTTTTGCGGAGACTGTCCGACGCGGTGCCACTGGCGGTTTTCGGTCCGCTATCACCGTGCAGATCGGTTCACTTGTGGGGGACGCAACATGGGCTGTTCTAGGTCTTATGGGGGTGGGACTCCTACTTCAGGTGGACGCATTGAAATGGCCTGTAGGCCTTGTTGGCGCAGCCTATTTAATTTGGCTTTCCTGGGACTCTTGGAAGGCTGCTTCCATTGCATTCAGTGTCCATGAAAATCAAGATGAAAAAGCGCGATCGGGATTGAAATCAGGAGTGATTCTTTCACTGACGAACCCGCAAAATCTAGCGTACTGGGCAGCTGTAGGGAGTGCTTTGGGATCGCTTGGAATCGCTGATCCCGGCATTAAAGACTACGCGATGTTTTTTTCCGGATTCATGATGGCTTCTGTCACTTGGGCAGTTTTATGCGCAGCGGCAATCGACAGGATCTTCAAGAAGGCTGGTCAGAAATGGGTGGCATTGACATACCGCCTTTGCGCCATTATGTTCATGTTGCTAGCAATCAACACCGTAAGAGAGCTTTTTTCACACTTAGTACCATCCGAGCTGCATGTGAGTCCACCTGCTCTTCAGAGGGCTAACTTAGCTGCCGAGTAGCTAGTTCAAAGACCCCTTCCAGCCCAACGCAGGTTCTCGCTTTGACGCAGTATTAGACAAGTCACGAGAAAAGTGGATTACCAAAAATTAAGTCGATGAGAACAGTAATTGGCTACTTCCTTTTTGCATTGTCATTCATGGCTTGGGCTGCAATTGCAATTCTGCCCTTTTTGAATTTATCCATTGAGATGGCTGCGGCTATCACTACTGCTCTGATTGTTGGTGGTGAGATCACGTTTTTTTTAGCATCGCATTACTCGGTAAAGAGTTTTTAGGAAAAGTCAAAAGTTTTTTTGATAAGCTGAATTTTTCCGAAAAGAAAAATAAAGCTACAGGGTGAATGGCATCCAAATACGATCTAGCTCTTGGAGAACATATGATTTACAAAGACCGAATGACTGCACGAATGGATGGCGATTTCGTGGTCTTCCTGATAGGTATGCGCATCAACAAGCCATTGGCAGTTCACAAGTATTTGCCTGTGCTAAACGCGATGCCCAAAATGCTCACGGAACTTTATACGAAACCAGAGTTGGGCTTCATACACCACGAGATGTGGTTTTCTCGAACGATCATTTTGGTTCAATACTGGCGCTCAATGGAGCAACTCATTGATTACGCAAAGAATAAAGATTCGGCTCATTTGCCAGCTTGGCAAGCCTTCAATAAAGCTGTTGGTACGGACGGGAGTGTTGGCATATGGCATGAAACCTACAAAGCCAGCCCAGGTACTCATGAGAATGTTTACGTGAACATGCCAGCCTTTGGTCTAGGGAAGGCCGGTCTACTGGTTGAAGCAAAGGGGCATCTCAAATCAGCATCGGAAAGGTTGAAAGGCTAAAAAACCTTGGACCGTCTGACGGGTACTGGCATTCTCAAGACCATTTTTTGGGCTCATACTGGTGGGCAGCATCGCAAAAACCGCGTGGAATCGGTACGGTTCAAATTTGGGTTTTGAACGCGCTTGGTCAAGAGGTTTTGAGCAGAAAGCCGTCTCAACAGTTCAAGTACCCCATCAAAGGGTGACTTTTTTTAAAAACGGAGGAAGCTTTTGAATAAAAAATCCAATCGGATCAACCACTTGCAAACCGGCGATTGAAGGATTGAAATAAGTCACTGGCGGAGAAGGTGGGATTCGAACCCACGGTAGGGTCGCCCCTACGCTTGATTTCGAGTCAAGTACATTCGACCACTCTGCCACTTCTCCGCATTATCAAGCTACGTAATTATTATATCAGGCGCGCAGCACCTCAACGCCGCCCATGTAGCCGCGCAGTGCTTCTGGCACGGTCACTGAGCCATCGGCGTTTTGATAATTCTCCAACACCGCCACCAGCGCGCGGCCTACCGCTAGGCCGGAGCCGTTCAGGGTGTGCAGTAATTCATTTTTGCCCTGTGCATTTTTAAAACGCGCTTGCAGTCTGCGCGCCTGAAAAGCTTCGCAATTAGACACCGAGCTGATCTCACGGTAGGTGTTTTGAGCCGGCAACCACACTTCAAGGTCGTAGGTTTTGGCTGCGCCAAAGCCCATATCAGCAGTGCACAGGCTTAACACGCGGTAGGGCAAGCCTAGCTTTTGCAACACGGCTTCAGCGTGGCTGGTCATTTCTTCGAGTACCTGGTAGCTGGTATCTGGATGCACAATTTGAACCATTTCCACCTTATCAAACTGGTGTTGGCGAATCAACCCACGCGTGTCGCGCCCATACGACCCCGCCTCGGACCGGAAACAAGGTGTGTGTGCAGTTAACCGGATGGGCAATTCGGTCTCCGGCACGATCACATCGCGCACAAAGTTGGTAAGTGTTACTTCGCTGGTGGGAATCAGGTAGAGGGCAGCGTTATCGGAAGCAGCATCCCCCTCTTGTCCGCCTTTATTAACAGCAAACAGGTCTTCTTCAAACTTGGGCAATTGGCCGGTACCACGCAGGGTATCGGCATTCACGATGTACGGGGTGTAGCACTCGGTGTAGCCGTGGCCGGTTTGAATATCCAGCATAAAGGCGCTGAGTGCACGGTGCAAACGGGCGATCTGCCCTTTCATTACCACAAAGCGTGCGCCGCTGAGCTTAACGCCCATGTCAAAGTCTAGCCCTAACGGAGCACCTACGTCCACATGGTCTTTGATATCAAACGCCATAGGGCGGGGTGCACCCCATGTGCGCACCACCACATTGTCGGACTCGCTCTTACCCACCGGTACACTCTCATGCGGCACATTGGGCACCGCTTGCAGTAGCGCTTGTAACTCGTTTTGTATAGATTCCAGGCGTGCGGCAGAGGTTTCCAGCTCGGCTTTAATGTCGCCGGTTTGCGCCATTACAGCATCCACTTCGGCCTGACCTGCAGCGCCTTTGGCCTTGAGTTGGCCTATTTGCTTACTCAGGGTGTTGCGTTTGGATTGGAGTTCTTCGGTACG
>CALPVM020000180.1 GCA_943327015.2 Akkermansia muciniphila | reverse complement strand
GAATATGGTGGATTTAAGCGCCATACAGCCTTACACACGCCGCGCCAGTTTTTCTGCCATACCCGTGTAGGTCGCTGGTGTCATTTGCAACAAACGGTCTTTTTCCGCTTGCGGAATGTCCAGCTTGGCAATAAAGCCTCGCATCAGTTCGCGCGTCATGGCTTCGCCACGGGTAAATTCTTTGAGTTGCTCGTAGGGTTCGGGCAAGCCAAAGCGACGCATCACGGTTTGTATAGGCTCTGCCAGTACTTCCCAAGAGGCATCCAAATCTTGCGCCACTGCGTCGGCATTGAGTTCCAACTTGTTGAGTCCGGTTAGTAATGACTGGTACGCCAACACCGCATAGCCTAATGCTACACCCATGTTGCGCAGCACGGTGGAGTCGGTCAGGTCACGTTGCCAACGGGAAATTGGCAATTTTTCGCTCAAATGGCGCAGCAGTGCGTTAGACAAGCCCAAATTGCCTTCAGCGTTTTCAAAGTCAATCGGATTAACCTTGTGCGGCATGGTGCTGGAGCCAACCTCGCCTGCACGCAGTTTTTGCTTGAAGTATCCGACCGATACATAACCCCACACGTCGCGTGACCAGTCAATCAAAATAGTGTTGGTACGTGCCACCGCATCAAACAGCTCGGCCATGTAGTCGTGCGGCTCAATCTGGATGCTGTAAGGCTGAAATGTAAGGCCCAAGCCCAATGGCTCCGGGCTTTCTACGACTTTGCGGCTAAAGGCTTCCCAATCAAAGTCAGGCCAGGCAGACAGGTGAGCGTTGTAGTTACCCACGGCACCGTTCATTTTGGCTAGCAGTTTGACCGATGCAATACGCTCGCACGCGGCTTGCAAGCGCACCAGCACATTGGCTACTTCTTTGCCCACGGTGGTGGGGCTGGCGGTTTGGCCGTGGGTGCGGCTGAGCATAGGCACATCGGCGTAGGTGTGCGCCATCTCGCGCAATTTGAGGATAATTCGGTCTAACAAGGGCAGCACCACCACATCCCGCGCAGAACGGAGCTGCAAGGCGTGGCTGGTATTGTTAATGTCTTCACTGGTGCAGGCAAAGTGCACGAATTCGCTGGCTTTCTGCAGCTCGGGACGGGCCTCAAATTTGGATTTAATCCAATATTCCACTGCCTTGACATCGTGGTTGGTTTTCTTTTCAATGGTTTTAATGGCTGTACCATCAGCCTCAGAAAAATTGCGCACCAAACCCAACAGATAAGTGCGCGCACCGGGGGATAAGGGCGGAAATTCAGGAAAACCTGCATCGCTAAGCGCAATAAACCATGCAACTTCGACCTGCACACGACGGTGCATGTAGCCAAGCTCACTGGTAATTGGGCGCAAAGTTGCAAGCTTGGCGGCATAACGGCCATCCAAGGGCGAAAGAGCGGAAATTTCTGTATACGTCATAGGGGTGATTGTAGAAGGAGTAGCGCCCAAGAGTGTATAGAATCAAGATTCTCTAAAAATTCAGGACCAGCATGAAATTAATCGGATCCATGGCCAGCCCCTATGTGCGTAAAGTACGAGTGGTTTTGGCTGAGAAAAAACTCGATTACACCTTCGTGACCGAAGACGTGTGGGCGGCAGATACTACCATTAGCCAAATTAACCCTTTGGGCAAAATTCCTTGCTTGCTCATGGAAGCAGCAGATCCGATGTTTGACTCGCGCGTGATTGTGGAATATCTCGATACCTTGTCTCCCGTGGGCAAACTGATTCCCGGTGTAGGACGCGAGCGTGCAGAGGTAAAAACTTGGGAAGCCTTGGCCGATGGCATTATGGATGCCGCAGTCTCAGCACGCCTAGAAGCCACATGGAGTGGCCGCACCAAAACACAACGCAGCCCGGCTTGGATCAAACGTCAAATTGAAAAAATTAACGCTGCACTCACAAGCTTAAATACATCCTTAGGTGACAAACCCTTTTGCACCGGTATTCATTTAACTCTGGCCGATCTGGCGGTTGGCAGTGCGCTGGGGTATCTGGATTTTCGTTTTCCCGAATTGGAATGGCGCAAAGAGCGCGATAACCTAGACAAGCTCTACACCAAGCTCATGCAGCGCTCAAGCTTTGCGGAAACTGTCCCGGGCTGATTTTTCGCGCTTTTTAATCCAGCGCATCAGGCTGCCGAGTAGTGGAATTTTTTCGTACAACTCCTCGGCGGCGTCCCAGTAGTCCCGGTGGTAGCTTACCAAACCACCATTGGAAAACCGTAGGTGTGATCCACCCAAAATGACTTGCGGTGTGTTGGAATCAAAATTTTTAAAACGAAAATGAAATTCCCACGTCAAGAAGCACTGATCGCCTTGCACAATTTGGTTGGTTACCACAAAGCGTGGTTCTGTTAATGCCAAAAACATGTGTTCAAAAATGTGGGCAATGGCTTGGCTGTCATGCACCTCGTTAAACGGGTCTTTAAAGTAGGCCGATGCAGCGTAATACTGCCCGAGTTGCGCCACGCTTTCTGGGCTTATGGTTTGGTAATAGTCAACCAGTTTGGCGACCGGCTCTGCTATATCGAGTGTTGCGGGGGTTAATGTGGTTGAGGGGGCGTTCATGCGACGTTCTTTGCAAGTTGAAAAAACAAACGGTTGGGCAATAGCTGCAAAGCTTTCATGCCATAGGTAAAGCGTTTGGGAAAATGGATTTCAAAGTCGCCTTGTGCCCAACCTCGTAACATGGCTGAAGCAGCCTGATCGGGTGTGAGCAAAGCCGGCATAGCAAACTTATTTGCAGCAGTCAGTGGTGTTTCTACAAAACCAGGGTTAACGATAGACACGCCCAGCCCTTTAGGGTGCAGGTCAAGGTACAAAGTTTCAGCCAGGTTAATGAGTGCGGCTTTGGTGGGTCCGTAGGCTAGGCTATTGGGCAAACCTCGGTAGCCAGCCACACTGCCAACAAGGCTGATATGGCCCGCGCCCCGCTTGAGCATGGCAGGCAACACGGATTCCAGCGCGTACAGCGCACCCGTGTAATTGACTTGCATGTGGCGCAGCATGTCATCAGTATCCATAGCGTCGGCACGCATAGCATGGTAATGACCGGCGCAATACACCATACAGTCTAATTTGCCGGCAGACAAGACGCTGGTTGCGGCCACCTGAACGGCAGCGCGGTCGGTGGCATCCAACGGCAGGGCCATACTACCGGGGTGTTTTGCAACAAAAGCCTGCAATTGTTGTATTTTGCGTGCAGAAACGACCACTTTAGCACCCTGCGCATGCAAGGCAGTCGCTGTGGCTTGACCTATACCGGTGGATGCACCAATAAGCCATACTGTTTTGCCACGCCAGTCGGCCATGGTCGGGTTAAGAGGGGGTAGCAGTGACATACGCTTAGCGCTTACTGAAAGAAAGGGTAACTTCACCCAACTTAACCCCAAACTTGCGCATGGTGGCTTTGTTGAGCATGACCTTATCTGTCATGAGATACATCCAGTCGTCAAACTGCACGTCATACTCTTTGCCATCCACCGGCAAACGCAAGGTGTACCCCCACTGGAACGCATTACCACGGGTAGTGCCATGCGCCAAACCGACCACATCATCCGCTTGGCCGGTGTACACACCATTGGGTAATTTTTTCAGGCGCCAGATGCGTTTTTGGGTAGTGCCATCGGAGTAGGTAAAGTCTTCGTCCAGCACTCCTTCGTTGCCTTGCCAACTGCAGCGCATTACCACGGTAAAGCGCTTAACTACCGTGCCGGAGCGGTCGGTAAACACGCCGTAGGCGTCTAGCGTGCCATTAAAGTATTCGGCCAGATCAAGCACGGGTTTTTCTGCTGCGTATTGCTCAATGGACGGACTGGCGCATCCGGTTAAGCCCCACACAGAAGCAATAGCGGCGCTGGATGCAAGCAAGAGTTGGCGTTTGTTCATAGGGTCTTTCTGAGAATAAGCGAATACAAAAATCCTGCGGCAAACAGCTTAAGCATGCAGGGCAGCAAGCAATAAGCCCACGTTAAAAGGTTCAATGCAGCGGCATCGCGGGTGCCCGGCACATAACCTAATACACCCAGAATGGGGAGTGCCAATCCAGCAGCCAGCGCAAGGTTGAGCTTGGTGGCAAAGTTCCACCAACCAAAATACGCACCTTCAGCGCGACCTTGATCGCCATGCGCTTGAATAACCCCTGCCAGCAAGGCGCTGGGCAGTGCAAGATCTGCCCCCAAACCCACTCCGGACAATGCACACACCAGCACAAAGCCTGCTATGTCACCACTACCAAGAAATGCGGCGAAAAGAAACACCGCAATAGTGAGCAACATACCAGCCAGCCAGGTCCGCGCCAGCCCGATGCGGCGCACACCATGCAGCCATAAAGGTATAGAAAGTGCCGCACAGATAAAGTAGCTTCCTAAAAACAAAGGCTCGGTGCTGGCGGGTGCCTGCAACTTGTCTTGCACAAAAAACAACAGCAATGTTGCCGGTATGGCACTGGCTATACCATTGAACACAAACACTGCCAGCAAGGCGCGAAAGGCGGGATGTTTAAACGGCTGCAATAAGCTTTGTTGCAATTGATTTTTGTGGTGATTTACCGTGGGCGTATGCTCTATGCCCCCTGGTTTGGGAGCGCGGGTCCACGCCCACAGCCCCAAGGCCAGCGCAGCAAAAAACACCGCCGAAGTAGCCGGCATTCCGAATACAACAGGCAGTATGGAAGCCAGCAGCACTCCGGCCAAGCCCAAACCCTCACGCCATGCAACAATGCGGCTGCGTTGTGCTTCATCCCCACCCAAACGTGCGCCCCACGATTGGTGCATGATGGTCAGTGCGCTGAATGCTATGTAAGTAACCACTAAACTAATCCCCAGCCACACACCAAGCTGCCCCAGTTGCTGCACAGCAGGAAAAAACAGCATCACAAAACCCAGCCCCAACACCATTGCCGCAACCGCTGACCAACGCAAAATTAACTGGCTTGAATGGCTGTAAAGACGGTCGCTCCAGCGGCCGAGAAGGGGGTCGATCAGCGCATCAAAAAAACGCGCACCCAACAAAATAGCACCCAATGCTGCCAGCGGAAATCCAAAATTGCGGGCGTAGTAATTAGGCAAAATGACGTATAGCGGTAACGCTACAAACGCCAGCGGCAAGCCCATGAGGCCATAACGCCAGCCATCTCGCCAGCTAAATGGCGCAGTTGACGGTTTCACGGCTGAATCCGCGCCAGCAACTCGGTACGCAGGCGTGGTTCACTGGTG
>CALPVM020000179.1 GCA_943327015.2 Akkermansia muciniphila | reverse complement strand
GTGATTGATTCACCGGGTTTCCAGGAGTTTGGGCTTAACCACATAGCCCCGATGCAGCTTGCCCAATTGATGCCCGATTTGCAACACCACGCCAGCAATTGCAAATTTTACAACTGCACGCACTTGCACGAGCCCGGCTGCGGTGTATTAGCCGCCATGCAGAGCATTAGCCCACTGCGCTACAAAATTTATGGCGAGTTGTTTGCAGAGCTTTCGCAAAAGCGCTATTAAAAACGGTGAAGGGCTATTTGAATTTAGCCCAACAAACGCGCCAGCGACAAAAGCGCCAGAAAAACCATCCACATCACTACGGTGCGCCATACCAAACCCACCACCGAGCGTAGATGCTCAGGCCGGGGCACATCGCCACCCACATCATAGGTAAAGTTACCCAAACGCAGCTTCACCGCACCGGCTGTGGCAGCAATTATCAAGCCGCTGTTGTCTGTGGGCGAAACATTGGCCTCATATAGGCGCCAACTGTCGATGGCGTCTTCAAAACTACCCACAAATGCAAAACTTAAAGCAGTGATGCGTGCTGGTAGCCAATCAATACCCTGCCAAAATGACGTCGCGAGCATACTGGTAGCTTGACTCACCAGATGGCTGCTGGTCTGCACCGTACGCTGTGTATAGGCAGAAAAAAATTCGCTCAGCCGGTAAAACACTGCCCCTGCCGGCCCACACCCCAAAGCGGCCAGCAACGAATACCAAGCAAACACCCCAAACACATGGCGATGTGCACACAGCACAGAATATTCTGTGACCTGACGCACGATGTCAGCAGACGATACAGTGGCAGGCTCTACGCGCATCCACTGCGCTAACAGCCGGCGTGCCTGGTCGTCATCGCCCGCATGCAAGGCATCACGCACCGCCGTAAAGTAGTGGCTAAACTGCCGAAAGCCGAGCGTAGCGTACAAAATAGCCACATTCCAAACCACTGCCGCAACCCAACCAAGCCACCATACTAAACCCCAGTGCACCAGTAGCACCAAAACCGATGGAAGCAACACTGCCAGCAACCAGCTGAGCCAGGCATGCTGCGGCAATCCTGCATCAAAGTTACGCACCACCCAACGCACCCAGTGTCGCACGCTACCATGCACCGGATTAGCAGTCCCCAGCGGTCTGGCCTGCTCAATCAACAACGCCAAAAGAATGGAAATAAAACTCATGCCCGCATCATAACGGCACACGCAAGAAGCTGTACAAATTGCGCAGCATTGCCGCCGTTGCACCCCAGATAAAGCGCTCATCATCGGCATCCTGGTATGGCATAGAAAGCCACTCCCGGCGCTCGCCTTGCCAGTGCACCACATGGCGCCGATGGTTGGCAGGGTTCATTAAAAAAGCCAAGGGTACTTCAAACACACTGGCTACTTCGATAGGGTTGGGGGTAACCACAAAACCGGGCTCTACCAATGCCACCACCGGGGTGACTTCAAAAGCGGTTACGGTGGTGTAAATGGGCAAATTGCCAATAATTTCTACAAAACGGCTGTTCAGGCCTATTTCTTCCTCGGCCTCACGCAAGGCGGTAGCCTGCAGATCAGCGTCATCTGCGTCCGCCTTGCCACCTGGAAACGCCACCTGCCCCGAATGGCTGCTCATGCGTGTGGTGCGCTCAGTAAGCAAGACCATGGGTTCTTGGCGCATGACTAAAGGCACCAACACGGCTGCCGGTACCGGACTGCGTTGGATAGAGCGGGCATCCGAGTGGAACTCGGGCGACCAAGCCGGAGGATTCGCAAAGCGCTGACGTAAGGCCTGCCCGAGCAAATGCTCACTATGTACCTGGGGCAAGTGCTGGTCGGTGGATGCCACCGGTATCAGGCGTGGATCAAAAGCGGGTATACCTGACACTGCAGACTCCTAAGCAGGAAATGTGTGTACCAACAAAAAACCGCCGCAGATTTGGGCTGGGGCGGTTTTTTTGTGCTTATGCTGCAGTTTTCTTGGCTGGCAGCTTTTCTTTGATACGTGCCGACTTGCCGCTGCGGTCACGCAGGTAGTACAACTTGGCGCGGCGTACATCGCCACGGCGTTTGACTTCGATGCTGGCAATCAAGGGGCTATAGGTTTGGAAGGTACGCTCTACGCCTTCGCCGCTGGAGATTTTGCGCACGATAAAGCCGCTGTTCAAGCCGCGATTGCGCTTGGCAATAACTACACCTTCGTAAGCCTGCACACGTTTACGTGTACCTTCAACGACGTTGACGTTAACAATAACGGTGTCGCCGGGGGCAAAATCGGGAATGGTTTTTCCCAAACGAGCAATTTCTTCTTGCTCAAGCGTTTGAATTAAGTTCATGATTTCCTTTGTGATCTTGCACGCACCTGCACCAGAATTAGCGCAATTGAGATTTTTTAGTGGGCAGAGGATCGGTTAGCCCTATATTATAGCCAATTTATCTGAAAGTCAGCAACACTGATTCATCTTGCGCGCTTATAAGGCCAGACAAACGCGCCTGCTCCAGCAAATCAGGCCGGTGTTTTGCCGTAAACAGCAATCGCTGGTCGCGCCGCCAACGTTCGATGTGTGCATGGTGCCCCGAAAGTAGCGGAGCTGGCGTAGCCTGCCCTGCCCATATTTCAGGGCGGGTGTAGTGCGGGCAATCCAGCAAGCCATCGAGTGCAGAGTTAAAACTGTCTTGCTGGTGGCTGCCTTGATCCGACAACACACCCGGCTGCAAACGTGCCACCGCATCCAAAAGCACCATAGCGGCTAGCTCTCCTCCAGAAAGCACAAAATCGCCAATGCTAATTTGTTGGTCTACATGGGCATCAATAAACCGCTGATCTACGCCCTCGTAACGCCCGCACACTAAAATAGCGCCACAGCTTTGTGCCCACGACTGCACCTGCACATGCTGCAATGTTGAGCCGATTGGGGAAAACAACACCACAGGTGCAGCGTCTTGCCGTTGCGCTTTGGCATGCAGCACTGCTTTTTCGAGGGGTTCTGCCATCATGACCATGCCCGGACCACCACCAAAAGGTCGATCGTCTACGCGGCGGTATTGGCCGGCTGCAAAATCACGTGGATTGGTAAACTGAACATCCACCAGCCCCGACTCGAACGCCCGGCGGTTGATACCAACCTGCAAAAAAGGGGCAAATATTTCGGGGAAAAGCGTTACAACGTCAAAGCGCATGCGTACTGCACTTAGTAGTCGGTCTGCCAATCGACCACAATACGGCGCGCAGCCAAATCGACGTTATCTACATAGACAGAGACAAAAGGAACCATGCGGTCTTGCAGTTTGCCGTCTTGGAGGTATTCAATAACCAGGACAGTTTGCGGACCCGTAGAGAGGAGTTCGCGCACCTTGCCGAGTGACTCGTTTTGGCGATTAATAACCTCTAAACCGATTAAATCGACCCAATAGTATTCGTCAGTAGCTGCAGTAGGAAAACTGGAGCGTGAAATAAATATACGTGCACCGCGCAGAGCCTCGGCAGCGTTGCGGTCTGGCACATCGTGCGCACAGGCAACCACAGCATCGGAGTGATCTTTGGCCTCTTTGATGGATAGCTTGGCTACGCCTTCAAAGGTTTTAGCGCCAACTTCGGCAGGTTTGAGATACCAGCGCTTGGTAGAAAACAGCGCTTGCGGGTCTGCACTGTAAGGCAATACCTTGAACCAACCTTTAATGCCCCAGGCATCGGCAACGCGACCGACTTCAACGGCATCTACCGGCATGTCTGCTGCTTCAAGACCGGCGAGCATAAAGGAGTTTAAGGTAAGGAAGGTGGGCTGTCGTACCGGCGCTTATTTAGAAGCCCCAACATGACAGCCCGGCAAATCAGGCAGCCTTTTGGGCGGACTGTTTGATTAAACGATCAACGGTAGGCGAAGCTTGCGCGCCTACGCCTTGCCAGTAGGTCAGTCGGTCTTGGGCAATACGAATGCTTTCTTCGCTGCCTTTGGCGATGGGGTTGTAAAAACCGATGCGCTCAATAAAGCGGCCGTCGCGGCGGGTACGCTTGTCAGCAACAACAATATTAAAAAACGGGCGAGCTTTTGCACCGCCACGGGCGAGTCGAATGACGACCATAATTATTCCTTTGGGTGACTGATAGGGTTGCAGCCAAGAAATTCAAAGTTTGAGACACGCAACTGACCACCCGGCCAGTGACACTCTGAATAGCCTATCATTATAACCCCTGACTTGTACTTATACAAAATTTCTATTGACTGGCTACCATGAAAAATAAAACCTTGAGCGTTTGGCTTACTCTGGTTACAGGCCCTTTAGGGCTACACCGGCTTTACCTGCACGGCAAATTCGGCTGGCTTGGCTGGTTGCTTTTGGTACCATCCCTGCTAGGCGGCTACGGTGTTATGCGCGCGCGACAGTTTGGCGTGGACGACCAGCTAAGCTGGCTGCTCATTCCATTTCTAGGCTTCACCCTGGCGGGCTGCGCGCTCAATGCAATTATTTATGGCCTGATGGACACTGAAAAATGGAACCGCACTTTTAACCCCAATGCCTTGGAAGCCGCCGCAGGTCAAACCAACTGGCTTACCATTGCGGGCTTAGCAGCCAGCTTACTGCTGGGAACCACCGTATTGATGGCCAGCATTGCATTCAGTTTTCAGCGCTATTTTGAGTACCAGATTGAACAGTCGCACATGAGCAACATCACACAGGATGAAGCCACCAAAACAAACCCATAAGGCGATAGATCAGCAGTTTCCTGTTTCAAGTAGCAATACTGATCTGCCCATTGCCTGCTATTTGCAACGGTATGGGGGATAGCGATTCGCCTTCGCAATCACCGTATTCGCACACACCATCGCTCCAGCGGTAGCGTGCATAGTGCACGTTGCAGCTGATGCTGATAAGGGGCTTAAAAATCAGCTGCTCTTGTTTTGCAGCCAAGGGCACACCAAAATGTGCACAGCGATTGACAAAGGCTTTGACTTCATTGCCTGCACGCAACAACACGAGACTAAACGGCTTAGCGAGTGCTGCGTCACTACAACTGGGCAATGTGCGTAAAGTGGCCTGACCGTCCGCAAGCTCCTCCAACATAGCAACAAATGTTCCGGGTTCGGGAGCGTTAGGTAAGCTGTGCCAGACAGGAGGATTAACGGGTGCAGACATCGGTATTCTTTCTAAAAAATATGCGTTTTACCAGCGTACGCCAAACCAGCAGCTACTCCACCAAAGCGATTTCCCGGCATCATACGCGCCTGCGGCATAGCCTGTTGCAACGCCTGCATTAAAGGATGCAATG
>CALPVM020000178.1 GCA_943327015.2 Akkermansia muciniphila | reverse complement strand
GGCATGTGGGTGCCATGACCTTGGACGCACTCAAAGAGGTGGATGTACAGAAAGAGAAAATCCAGCGCAATACCGAGCAGTTTGTCAAAGGGCTGCCAGCCAACAACGTGCTGCTTACAGGTGCACGCGGTACAGGTAAATCGTCCCTTATTCGCGCTTGTTTGCATACCTATGCCCATCAGGGTCTGCGTCTGATAGAGGTAGATAAAGCCGATTTGGTCGACTTATCAGACATTGTCGATTTGGTGGCCGATCGGCCTGAAAAGTTCATTATCTTTTGTGATGACTTGAGTTTTGATGAGGGTGAAGCTGGTTACAAGGCGCTCAAGTCTGCGCTGGATGGTTCGGTTGCAGCGTCCACACCTAATGTGCTGATTTACGCCACCAGTAACCGCAGGCACTTATTGCCGGAATACTATTCCGACAACCGCACTTATACCCATACTGAGGATGGAGAGGTGCATCCCGGTGAGGGCGTGGAAGAAAAAATATCGCTGTCTGAGCGTTTTGGCTTGTGGCTGAGTTTTTATCCATTTAACCAAGACGAGTACTTGCGTATCGTAGAGCAATGGCTGTCTGCATGGGGTTTGACTGAGCAGCAGATAAAAGCCGCGCGTGCAGATGCCTTGGTTTGGGCATTGGAGCGGGGTTCACGCAGCGGTCGTGTGGCATGGCAATTTGCGCGTGATTACATCGGTCGCCAGGGTATGGGTCAATGAGCACCAAAGTGTTGGTGGCAGATGCAGAACTGGTGCGTACCGGCGGTGCAGATCGCAAAGTGGTGGACGTAGCTGTTGGTGTATTGATTCAAAACGACGGCGCATTTTTGCTCACTTCGCGTCCAGAGGGCAAGCCTTATGCCGGTTATTGGGAGTGTCCCGGTGGTAAGTTGGAGACGGGTGAAACGGTAGAGCAAGCGCTGGAGCGTGAACTGCATGAAGAATTAGGCATTGCGGTGAGCCAAATAGAACTTTGGCGCGAAGAACTCGTGGACTATCCGCATGCGCTGGTGCGATTGCACTTTTGCAAGGTGTTGCAATGGTCGGGTGATTTACAAATGCTTGAAGGGCAGAGATTTGCCTGGCAACAGTTGCCGGTTACGGTTGCACCTGTTTTACCGGGCACGATACCAGTTTTGGAGTGGTTGGCACAAGAGCGTCAGTTTATTGGTGCTACGCACGCAATACACTGATACTATTGCAGTTTGGCGTCGCCAAAAACCTGATCGTCCGGTGGTGTGGAGGTAGGTAGTCTGAAAGATTCACTCGCCCAAGCACCCAAATCAAGGTTTTTACAACGCTCGCTGCAAAAAGGGCGGTATTTGTTATCAGGGCTGTAAATACTGTCGCCCTTGCAAGCAGGGCAAGTTACCACTTTGGTGGTTATGAGCATAGTGTAAGTTCAAAGGTGCAGTCTTTGCCGCTGGGGTGCAGTCGCTGGTCGGCTTCTTGGCCCATCATCCGGATGGAAACCAGTAACCGGTTGCCGCTGATTTCCGGAATCAAGCCCAATTCATGCGGCAGAGAGAGACGTAACAACTGGAAGGTGCGTCCTTGAGGTAGGTTTTGTTGAAACTGTCCGCCAACCGCCATCATTTTTTGTGGTGAGCCGGAGTCGCGTAACATTTTGAGTAGCAGGTTTATAGACTCAGCCAGTGGCGCCAAGCAAGCCGCCCAGCTTTGTAAATCGCTTTGACGCCGTTCTGCTGGATGGTGTTGCCACGCAAAGTAGGCGGGTAGGTCGAACTCACAAGTACCACCCGGAATGCCGATGCGGCTGCGGATGCTCATGAGCCAGTCATTTTCGGTTAACACCTGTCCGGCTTTGCCACTCAAATGGGTAAGTTCGTCTGAGCATCGGTCAATTTGTGCAATGATACGATCCAACACTTGCGTTGCAATCGCTGGGTTGCCGCGGTAGCCGTTAAGCACCTGTTTTTGTTTTTCAAGGTCTTTGAGTACGTCCGATTTAAGGTCGGCACGTGCACCTACGTCCATGACTTCAAAAATGGTGGCGAGTGCAAAGTGGTGGTCGAGTGCATCGGTGCGCGCCATGAGTTCACCCAGCCGCTGGAACATGTGTTCCAGACGAAGGTAGGTGCGTATACGCTCGTTAAAAGGATATTCGTAGAGGATCACGCTGATTTTTCCAATGCGCGCATCATAGCCCGAATTGGGCTCCCATTTGCTGAATCTGCGCTGCTAGTTCGTCCAAACTGATTCCATCGTTATAAATAACATAATCGGCTGCTTGTAGCCGTTCGGTACGGCTTGCCTGTGATGCCATGATTTTTTCGATCTGTTCTAACGTCAATCCACTGCGAAGTAAGACCCTGGATTTTTGGGTCGCCTCCGAGCAGTCTACCACCAATATTTTATCCAATTTGCTGCGCCAGTGCCCTGACTCCACTAATAAGGGGATGTCATACACAATACAAATGGCTCCCGATTGTTCTGCATTAAGTGCAGCTTGTTGTATTTGGTGTCCTACCAGTGGGTGGATGATGGCTTCGAGCTGCTGTTTGGCTGCCGGATCAGAAAAAATGCGTTCCCGCATCCGGTCACGGTTTAAAGCCCCTTGGCTGGTAATCATATCCTCGCCAAAAGTGGCTGCAATGGCTGGCAATGCTGCGCCGCCGATTGCTGTGGTTGCTCTTGATAAGGCATCAGCATCAATCACAAAAGCGCCAAGGCGCGTCAGAACTTCGGCTACAGTGCTTTTGCCGCTGCCGATGCCGCCGGTTAAGCCAAGGTGAAGGGTCACAGTCCTACGGCACTTTGCAAGCTGCTGGCGCCTAAAAACAAAGCTGCAAAACCACCGCCAGCCAGAAACGGGCCAAACGGAACATAGCCACCTTCGCGTAAGCTGGCATTGATTTTCATGGCAATGCCAACCACAGAGCCGACAATGGATGCAATCAAAATAATCGGTAGCAAGGTTTGCCAGCCAAACCAGGCGCCGAGTGCCGCCAACAGTTTAAAGTCGCCATAGCCCATGCCTTCTTTGCCGGTCAGGAGCTTGAATGCCCAGTACACCGACCATAGCGACAGGTATCCAATAATTGCACCCCATAGAGACGATTGCAATGTGACTCCACTCCACTCAAAATATGCAGCAATGAGGCCTAGCCAGAGCAGAGGAAGGGTAAGGTCATCGGGTAGCAGGGTAGTGTCCCAGTCGATGAGGGCTAATGTTAGCAAAATGCCGGAAAAAACGCACCATATCACGCCGGTTGCAGTTACGCCCCATGTCCAGATACAAAAGAAAAACAAGGCGGCTGTGGTGAGTTCTACCAGCGGGTAACGTAGACCGATCGGTTTGTTACAACTAGAGCACTTTCCTTTCAAAAAAAGGTAGCTGATAAAAGGAATGTTTTCAAACCAGCGGATGCCGTGGCCGCAGTGGGGGCAGCGTGAGCGCGGAACTACTAGGTTGAATGGCTCGGTCACAGGGGGTTCGTTACCGGAAAAAGTGGCACATTCGGCCGCCCATTGGCGTTCCATCATTTTGGGCAGGCGGTATACCACCACATTCATGAAGCTCCCAAAAAGCAGCCCGAACAGGGCTGCAAAGGAAGCGTCAAGCCATTGAATACCGCTGGCCATTACACAATCGATCCGAGTTTGAAGATGGGTAGGTACATAGCAACCACAATGCCACCAATAACCGAACCCAGAATGACGATGATGATAGGCTCCATTAGGCTGGAAATACCGGCCACCATGTCATCGACCTCCGATTCGTAAAAGTCCGCTGCTTTGCCCAGCATATGGTCAATGGAGCCGGATTCTTCACCAATAGAACACATTTGTAGCACCATGGTGGGGAATAAATTCACATTGGTCATGGCGGTTGTAAGCGATGTGCCGGTAGAGACCTCTTGTTGGATTTTGATGGTGGCATTGGCATACACCACATTGCCTGCAGCGCCACTCACAGAGTCGAGGGCTTCGACCAGCGGAACCCCGGCTGCAAACATGGTGGAAAGTGTCCGCGCCCAGCGGGCTATACACGATTTGTCTACTAAAGTGCCAAAAATGGGCATACGCAGCAGCAGGCGATCCATAAACGCTTGCACTTTTTCATCGCGCTTCCACGCTTGCAAAAAGAAATAGATGCCACCACCAATTCCGCCAAAAATCAGGTACCAGTAGCTGATAAAAAATTCACTCATGCCAATCACCATTTGGGTGGGCATCGGCAGTTCGCCCCCGAATGAGGTAAACACCTGTTTGAATGATGGAATCACAAAAATCATGATCACCGCCACCACCACAAACGCCACCACCAGCACGGAGATGGGGTACATCAACGCTGATTTGATTTTTGACTTCATGGCCTCGGTTTTTTCCATGTACACCGCCAAGCGGTCGAGCAGTTGGTCCAAAATACCCGCCGATTCCCCCGCTTCTACCAAGTTGCAGTAAAGGTTGTCAAAGTACAGCGGAAATTTGCGGAACGAGGTGCTAAGCGAGGTGCCGGTTTCTACGTCGCTGCGGATGTCGTTGAGCAGTTTGGTAACACTCGGGTTAGGGTTGCCGCGCCCTACAATGTCAAATGCTTGCAGCAAGGGTACGCCCGCTTTCATCATGGTTGCGAGCTGGCGGGTAAAAATGGCAATGTCTTTGGCTTTAATCCCTTTGCCAGCGCTCATGCGGCGGCGTTTGATTTTGGATGGGGTAATGCCCTGACGCCGCAAAAACGCCTTGATCTGGTTTTCGCCGGAGGCGCGCATTTCGCCTTTGACCTGTTTGCCGTTGCGGTCTTTACCCTCCCACTCAAACAGAACTTCGGCTACGTCGCTTGTTTTTTTGGTTGCCATAATTTGTCCCCTCTTTATGTGCTTATTCGTTGGTGCAGGCCAGCACTTCTTCCATCGAAGTGAGTCCAAGCTTGACTTTACTCAGACCTGACTGGCGCAAGGAGCGCACACCTTCTTTTTCCGATTGGGCGGCAATGTCCATTGCGCTTCCATCGCGCAGGATGATGCGCTGAATCTCTTCGCTGATAGGCATAACCTGATAGATACCTACACGGCCTTTGTAGCCGCCATTGCAAGCGGAGCATCCAACTGGGCGGTAAGGCTTCCAGCTTCCGTCGAGGTCTGTCTCTTTAAAGCCAGCGTCTCGCAGTGCTTGAATCGGTACATCTGCGGTTGTTTTGCAATTAGGGCATAACCTGCGCGCTAGACGTTGGGCTGTAATCAAAATCACGCTGGATGCAATGTTAAACGGTGCAATGCCCATGTT
>CALPVM020000177.1 GCA_943327015.2 Akkermansia muciniphila | reverse complement strand
GCTACTAGACCGTTGTTACCGGCCAATTGTGGTTTTGATGTTCAAGGTGGCTGGAGTCCGTTTTTTGCCAGTCGCTTTGCCGGGCAGCCCTTTAAATCGGTGGCTATTCAGATCAATCAGCCTGAAGGCCATGGTTGGCGCAAGGCTGGTGAGTTTGTAGCAACAGCAACTGGCGTTGAAGGCAGTCTTATTTACGCTGCATCCCAATGGTTGCGCGATGACATTGAGCGCAACGGACACGCCACTTTTATGCTTGACTTACTTCCTCATATGTCGCTGGAGCGCGTTCAGGCCGAGGTGGCACATCCACGCGGAACCAAGTCGCTTTCCAGCCATCTGAAAAGTCGGCTCCATCTGGATGGTATCAAAAGTGCGCTGTTGCATGAAATATTAGAAAAGTCATCATTCCAAGCCCCCGTAGTTCTGGCGCGTGCAATCAAAGAGCTGCCCGTTACCCTACAGGCCACGCGCCCGTTGGATGAGGCCATAAGTAGCGCCGGAGGCGTTGCGTTTGAGGCATTAACCGAACAACTCATGTGCAGCCATTTACCTGGTGTGTTTTGTGCTGGTGAAATGTTGGATTGGGAAGCACCCACCGGAGGCTATTTACTCACCGCTTGCTTTGCCAGTGGAAAAAGGGCTGGTGCGGGTGTGTTGAAATACTTGCAAAAAAGTAAGTTTGACGAGCCTTGACCCCGGCACTAGCTTCACAGTTAGGGCTGCTTGGTTCCCCACCTGACCCGGTTGGCCGCTTCACCATGCGGGAAGGCCCGTCAATAAGTATTGTAAGGGCGCAAGTGCCAACTTCAAGTTGTTTGGAGTAAATTTTGTAAGGTGTTGGCTCAGGATGTGCAATCAGCCAAGGTTTTTACACAGTTGCGACCATCACGCTTGGCTTGGTACAGTGCTTTGTCTGCATTGGCCAGCAAATCATCAGGAGTAAACGTGGTGTCGGGCAGTCCGCATGCAACACCAAAACTGGCAGTAAAGCGGATATTTTGCCCCTCAAAAGGTACGATCAGTTTTTGCACATCTTTGCGTAGCGTTTCTGCCAGCTTCACGGCATTTTCCAGGCTGCAGTCGTTTAAAAGAATAACAAATTCTTCGCCACCAAAACGCGCCAGAACATCTCCCGCCCGATTGACCTTGGGTTGTATTAAGTTGGCCATAGCACGCAGACAAGCATCGCCGCCGGGGTGTCCGTAGGTATCGTTAATTTTCTTGAAAAAATCAATATCCAGAATAATCAGTGCGAGCGGAACTTTCATGCGTAAAACACGCCGGTACTCTTCCTGAAAAGCCTTGTCAAAGAAGGCGCGGTTATTCACCTTGGTCAGGCCATCGGTTTTGGCTAAAAGTTGCAACTGGTCATTGGCCAGTTTAAGTTGATGCATGGTTTTATTCAGGTCAATCGTGCGTTCCTTGACCCGCTGCTCCAGACGCATATTGGCTTCTTCTTTTGATTTAATAAGAGCTTCCTGGGCAGAGCGTGACCGGCGTTCGTGGGCTAACGCTACAGCATGGGCGCGTATGCGCAGTTTGCGGTCGTGGTTAATACGATCGGCCAACGTAATAGAGAGCAGCAACACCAATAACACAGCACCAATTTCGTGTGACATGTTCAGGTAAACGTTGGAAGGAATCAGCCCATATTTGCCAGATACTAAAATACCCACGCCCACCAGAATAGCCGTCCATGCTAAGCAATAAATGCGGGCAAATTTGGCACCTTTCCACCAGCGCCAGTAGCCAAACGCCAAGGAAAGAATGGATACAGGAAAAACAGCCGCAGAACCAAGGCGTATGGTTATGCTGTAGGGCAAAATGAAAGTTAAAACCAGAAGTACACCGCTAAAGGCAGCAAGAAACTTCATGATGTAATACGCAGGCTTAGAAAAGCGTGACAGCTTAAGAAAGTTAATAGCAAACAAGCAAGCAAATAGCTCAGTGGAGGCTATGAAGGTCGATACTGCAAAATTATTCCAGCCTACAAAATCTGGCCACAGGTAAGCAAAAGCAAAGCCGTTTAAGCTAAAGTGGAAAAAGAAGAAGCTCGCTACAAACCCCACGTAAAAAAGATAGCTTGTATCACGGGTAATAAAGTACACCACAAGGTTATAGGCCATCATGATGAGCAAAATACCTGCTAATCCACCCTGCATCAGATTGAAATCATTGCTTTCTTCATAAAAGCTTTGCGGCTCCCAAATACGTAACGGCGCCTCTATGGTGCCAGAAGAAGCTAGCCGCACATACACTTGGTTAAGACCTGGCGCGAGTTCTAGCGGGGCTACAAAATTCGGGTGCCGATAGGGACGCTGTTCAAAGGGGTAGTTGTCGCCCAATATAAATTTGGCTTTCTGCTGGCTGTCTTTGTAGTGGTATATATGAACTTCATCAATAAATGATATGGGTAGCTCAACATAACGGGTTAGCTGGTGCTCGGTTTCGTTGTTTATTTGAAACCTGAGCCAGTAGGCGTTGTGGGTAAAGCCAAAGTTGGGTGTTTTGGTTTTAATGGGCTGCCATATTCTGAATGGTTCCATCGCTTGGTCTATGCTGATAGCTGATGTACGGTCTATCAAAAGCCCAACGCGTGTGCCTACTTCGATGCGCTTTGTGCTTTGGTCTGATGCTTGGTAGACCGGAAACAATGCAGCATTGGAAAACGAGTCTCCCACCTGCGCGGAACCCGGAGTAGTCCACAGGACAAAGAAAAGCCAACAGCAGATAGACACAAACTTAAGAATGTTTGTCTCCAAACAAATTCTTTGTTTCGGTAATGAAAGCAGCCATAAAAGAGGGCAATGGTGTAAATATCAAATTTGATTTGTCGACATTGTAGGATAGCGTAGTGCATTATGCTGATATTTAATTCGGAACATGCAGTATGAGCCTTAGAATTAGGGTATGTCCTACCTTGTGCTCGCCCGAAAGTACCGTCCCCGCAACTTTACCGAAATGGTAGGGCAGGATCACGTCGTTCAAGCCCTCACTAACGCGCTAACTACACAACGTCTGCACCACGCTTACCTCTTTACCGGCACACGTGGCGTGGGTAAAACTACCGTGTCGCGCATTTTGGCCAAGTCGCTGAATTGCCAAGGGGCTGATGGTCAGGGTGGTATTACTGCCACGCCCTGTGGTGTATGTCAGGCTTGCCGGGATATCGACAGTGGTCGATTTGTCGATTACACCGAGTTGGATGCAGCCTCCAACCGTGGGGTGGACGAGGTTCAGTCGCTGCTGGAACAAGCGGTCTATAAACCGGTGCAGGGGCGCTTTAAGGTGTTCATGATTGACGAAGTGCACATGCTCACCACGCATGCGTTTAACTCCATGCTTAAAACACTGGAAGAGCCACCTGCCTACCTGAAGTTTGTACTGGCCACCACCGACCCGCAAAAAGTGCCAGTTACAGTGCTGTCGCGCTGCCTGCAGTTCAACCTGCGACCTATGGCGCCGGAGACCATTCGGGAGCATCTGGCGCAGGTATTGGATGTTGAGCAAGTGCCGGCCGAAGTACAAGCTTTGCGTTTGTTGTCGCGTGCAGCGCGTGGTTCAATGCGTGATGCCCTAAGTCTGACCGATCAGGCCATTGCCTTTGGTTCCGGCCAATTGCAAGAGCTCAGCGTGCGCCAGATGCTGGGCAGTGTAGACCGCTCTTACGTTTTTCAGATCATTGAAGCCTTGGCAAGTGCCGATGGCAAGGCCGTTATTGACACCGTAGAAACCTTGCGCCTGAATGGTTTGAATGCCGCTTCAACACTGGAAGAAATGTCCACTATATTGCAGCGTATGGCGGTGCTGCAAACTATGGCTGCGAGTTCTGCTGCTCAGTCAGTTGACGACTCTGATCCCGATGTTGTGCATATTAGTCGCCTTTCCGGGTTAATGCCTGCAGACGAAACCCATCTGCTGTACAGCATGTGCCTGCATGGGCGTGCCGATTTGGGTCTTGCTCCTGATGAATATGCGGCGCTCACTATGGTGCTGCTGCGCTTGCTGGCGTTCAAACCCAAGCAAGCACATACTTCGGCTGAAAAAAAAACTTTAAATAATTTAGCTCCCACCCAACCCGCTACAGCAATACATACTGTTAAATCCGTAGTTACGGCAGATCCTGTCGTAAACGCAGCGTCGGTAGTCGCGCCGCAGCCTGTGGTTGTGCGGTCGTTACCGGTGAGGGATCAGTCCGCACCGCCATCAACATCTCCCTCTGCGCCTACTCCATCCCCATCAGCGCCAGCACCATCACCGGTTGCACTGCGTGCACTTCCGGTGAAGAAGCCAGCGGAGTCGCATTTGGATGCGCCTGCTGCTCCTGTTAAGGACTTAGAACCTACGGCTGAGGGTGATTTTTGGCACACTACAGTGCAACAGCTGATTGGTGCCGAAGCCATTAGTGCGCTGGTACGCGAACTGGCTTTGCAATCACAATTGGTGGCTCGCGACACAGACCGCTGGCAGTTACGCATTGAGCGTGAGTCGCTTAATAGTGCAGGAAATCGAGATCGTTTGGCGCAAGCACTTCAAAAAGCAGGTTTTGATGTCCAATTGTCGGTAGAGGTGGGGCGTGTCACGGATAATCCGCAGCGTCGTAATGCTGCAGTTGCTGCAGAAAAACAAGCGCTGGCGGAACAAATCATCCACAATAACCCATTTGTGCAAGTCATGGTGCGCGACTTTGGCGCGAAAATAATTCCCGGAACCATCAAACCGTTGTAAAACTACGCAAAACTTTACTCAAATTTCAAAGGAAAAACATGTTTAATAAAGGTCAACTGGCAGGCTTGATGAAGCAAGCGCAGACTATGCAAGACAATATGAAAAAAGCCCAGGACGAATTGGGTACCATCGAGGTTACTGGCGAATCCGGTGCCGGTTTGGTTAAGGTGGTTATGACTTGCAAACACGATGTCAAGCGCATCACTATCGACCCCAGCCTGCTGGCCGAGGACAAAGACATGCTGGAAGACTTGGTTGCTGCAGCATTTAACGCAGCCTTGCACAAGGCCGAAGCTACAGCATCTGAAAAAATGGGTAAATTTACCGCTGGTATACCCGGTATGCCTGCGGGTATGAAGTTCCCGTTCTAAACCGGGAACTACGCTTTTATGGCTGATGCCCAGTCGCTGCAGCTACTGATTCAGGCGCTTCGTCGCCTGCCCGGTGTGGGTGTTAAATCGGCCCAGCGCATGGCGTTTCATTTGTTGCAGCACGACCGACCAGGGGCTGAGGCCTTATCTTTT
>CALPVM020000176.1 GCA_943327015.2 Akkermansia muciniphila | reverse complement strand
CCTTGGCCCGCATGGCGCAAGGTGGTAATGCTGAGGCCTATGCGCTACCGCGCCCATTACTGCGTAGTGGTAATCTGGACTTTTCGTTTGCCGGGCTTAAGACGGCGGTATTGGTGCAATCGCAAAAAATGGTGGCTTCAGCTGGTGTGAGTAGCTTTGATGCTTTGCCTGAGAGTCAACAGCGAGATTTAGCGGCCTCAGCGCAGGCCGCCATTGTGGATGTGTTGGTCAAAAAAACCTTGACCGCTTTAAAGCAAACCGGGTTGCAGCGCTTGGTTGTGGCCGGTGGTGTGGGTGCTAACGTGCATTTGCGCCAGCAGCTCAATGCCCAATGTGCCAAGCGGGGTGTTCGGGTGCATTACCCGGAGTTTGATTTGTGCACCGACAACGGCGCCATGATAGCCATGGCAGCGGCTATGCGCCTGCAAAGTGGTGTGCAGCAGGCAAGCACCAGCTACGCGTTTGATGTTAAGCCACGTTGGACATTGGATACCTTGGCAGAATAATTGTTCGGCGCCGAACTATAATGATGTTAAATATCAGTGGATCCTGAAGCGTAGTTTTGATGTATCAATCTCACGAGATCATTTTTTTGGCTGAGCGCCTGCGTGATGGAGCCTATGAGTTCATCACAAAGGAGCTAGGTCGCATGGGGGTCCAAGGAGCCCCATCGCACGGGGCTATATTGGTTGCTTTACTTCGACAAAAACAACTTTCATTAACGCAGCTTTCTAAAATTATCGGTAAGAAAAAATCGTCTACTACTGAACTGGTGGATAAGCTAATCCGATTAGGGTACGTGGAGAAAACCACAGAAATTAGCGACCAGAGAATCAAACTGATTCAACTTACCCCTAAAAGTTTGGCTTTAAAAGGGAAGTTTGCCGAGCTGACGCAGACCTTAATGGAAAAAACCTACTCCGGTGTTACTTTGGCTGAGCAACAAGAAGTAGTTCGAATTTTGGGAAAAATTTTGAAGAATTTTTAGGCTTTTTTTTAAACCAATAGTTCGTTAACGAACTAATTAAATATGGAGAACACATGAAAGCAATATTTCAAAATAAATACGGCAGCAGCGATGTGCTGATGTACGGAGACCTACCTCAGCCAGCTATTGGTCGTCACCAGGTTTTGGTGGAGGTTTATGCCTCCAGTATCAACCCCAGAGATTGGCTGATTCGCTCGGGCAGGTACCAGCTGCAGTTTCTTGTGCCTGCATTTCCGCTGGTACTAGGCAGTGACATCAGTGGCGTAGTAGTGGCAGTTGGGGCGAGCGTGACCCGGTTTAAGCCGGGTGATCCTGTGTTTGGTATGAAGAACCCGGCGCAAGGTTTGGGGGCACATGCGGAATTTGCTGCTGTAAACGAAGCATCTCTGGCGAGCAAGCCTCAAAGCTTGGACTTTGATGCCGCAGGAGGGATGCCCTTGTGTTCCTTAACTGCATGGCAGGCTCTAGTCGATATTGCGGACGTTCAGCGCGGAAAACGTGTGCTAATCATTGGCGCATCTGGCGGGGTAGGAACATTTGCAGTGCAGATCAGTAAAGCTCTAGGTGCAGTGGTCACCGGGGTTTGCAGTGCCACAAACCATGCACTGGTTAAAAGCTTGGGTGCCGACTATGCCATTGATTACAAAGCAGATGATTTTAAGAATATGGGTAGCACCTACGATATTATTTTTGACACCATCGGACGTGAAAGTCTTGCAAGTTGTAAAAGCGTTTTGGCTGCAGGTGGAATGTATGTGTCCACTATTCCGACCCCAAAAAATCTAGTTGCCGCGCTTGCCAGTAAAGTTAAGCATGCTGTGTTTAAGTCTTCCAAGCGCTGTGGAGTGGTCATGGTTAAACCATGCCACACTAGCCTTGAGAAAATAGCCGCATTGGTCCAAAAAGGTCAAGTCATTACGATGGTGGATTCCGTATTTCCGTTGATGGATGCCAAGAAGGCCCATGACTTGAGCCGAAGCCTGCGGGCAAAAGGAAAAGTCGTTCTTCATGTCAAAGGGGTGTGATTCACATGGCTGAATCATGGAACTCACGTTGCTGGCGTTGGCTGGCTAATCTGTCTCCCGCCTATAGCAGAACGGGAGCCACCATTACCTACATCGCGCACAACTTTCAGGAGGTTCATGTTGCGCTTCCCTTAAACTGGAAAACCCGAAACCACATGAACATGATTTGGGGTGGATCGCTTTATGGCGCCATTGACCCTATATACGGCGTGATGCTTTGGAAACTGCTAGGCCCTAGATTCGATGTTGTCGATAAGGCGGCAACTATTAACTTCCGGCGTCCAGGTCGCGCGACGTTGCATGCACGTTTTGTGATTGATGATGCTGAACTTCAAAGTTTGCATACTGCTTTGCGTAATCAACACAAACTGGACCGGCACTACCAAGTAGAGTTACTTGATTCCAGCGGCAGCGTGCATATGGTTTGTGAGAAAACCGTCCATATTCGCAGAAAGTAACAGTCATTGGCAACTACCGCTTCAGTGCTTTGGTCAGCAGTATGGACTTACCCGCTGAGGTGGTATGGCGTACTTACAGAGGTAGGGCAAACTGTGAGAACCGGATTAAAGAGCTCAAGTATGACTTTGCAGCCGATAGCTTCAACATGAAGGATTTCTGGGCGACTGAGGCTGCACTCAATACCGTGATGCTGGCTTACAACTTGATGAGTTTGTTTCGCCAAGCATTGCTTAAATCGGTAGTGATGAGGAAAGGCTCGCCTGAGCCAATCCAGCATACGCTTCAAACTCTGCGCCTAAAACTGTTTGCCAGACCCGCATATTCCACTACCGAGGCTCGAAAACCCATTCTGAATTTAGTCATCGCTATGAAGCAGCGACACTGGATGCAGGTACTGTGGGATCAGGCTCATCGTTTCGATTTGCCTGTCAAATTCGCAAAAAATCACTCAACGTAAGTTCCTAATGGAAAATCTGGGTTTAAAAGCTGCAAGGGCTAAGCTGCCGTTTTACGGCAGCATCCTGGCGAGACGAAAACCGTAAAAGTAGAGACGGCAAGTCGAGACAATCCTGAGGCGGTTGGCTACGCGCGAGCTGACCACGCCGCTGTTCCAAGAACCACCACGCACAACGCGCAGCCCACCGTCACCCGTCGTCCATGCCGAGCCATCCGTTGGTGCCCCTTCGTAATTTTCATGCCAACAATCCTGTAACCACTCCCATACATTTCCATGCATGTCGTACAAACCAAATGCATTTGGACGCTTTTGTTCAACCGGGTGCGATTTACTATCGCTGTTATTTTTATTCCAAGCGTAATGGATAAGCTGCGCCTCATCATCGCCAAAACACCATTTTCCGGTGCTGCCAGCACGACACGCATACTCCCATTCCGCTTCGCTTGGAAGACGGTACTTTTTACCCGTAAGGGTATTGAGTTTGGTGATGAATTCTTGTATGTCGTCCCAGTTAACACTCTCCAATGGGCAATTCTCTGTGCCCGTATCCTGAAAGTAACTCGGGTTGTTACCCATCACTGCCTTCCATTGCGCTTGCGTTACCATCGTTTTACCGATGGCAAATTGGGGTACTTTCACACGGTGGATGGGCTGCTCATCAGGATAACCATTTCCACCCATAACAAACTCACCCGCAGGTATCACTACCATCTCTGGAGTGTGCGGGTGGTCTCGAAATACACTGCCGGGTTTGAGTTGCGCAGTTTGCAGGGAGCTGGTCTTGGCTGGTGTGGCGGTCGTACTATCTGATTCTGCTTTATGCCCTGAAACATACAATTCATGCCCGAGTACTTCGCATAAAGACACAACCAAGGTCCTTGCACGATCTGGATGAAGACTGTATTCTTCTTCCAGCAGCTTCATTGCACTTAACTGGCTGTGCTCTCCTCCATCCCGTCTCAACGCTTCCACCACTCCAGCTTCGAATGCTACTCTTAACAGACGTCGTTCTTTAGAGGCTTGCGGGTATCGGTTTGCAACTAATCCAAGCACGCGCGGATGCTCTCTCAGCACCGATGTGCCAAACTCACTAACAATCGTTTGTAGAATGATTTGAAGTATCATCGGTTTCATACTAGTTGAGGGTTTTCAATAGATTTAGGATTAATTTTTGATAGGGTATACGTTATTTCAAGCAACCCAGCAGTTAATGGGTACCTTGCTCATTTTCTGTCCTTTAGGCTTATCCAATCTTGCTCAAAACGAGCCAGTGTAAAAGAGTCGATTCAACTTCAAATAGCTTAAGTTACAGTTGCTTCGTCGGTACGGCTCACGCCTTTGGTGTCTTTCCAGGTGAGGCGGAGTTTATCGCCGGCTTTTGCACCTTTGAGGTTGAACTGAAGATACGGGTTCTTGGATACGGCTGATCCCCATTGGGTCGTCATGATAACTTTGCCGTTGTGGCTGATGCTGACATCATTAATGTACCAAGCAGGTACCAGATTGCCGGACGCATCTTTGCGCTGGCCGGTCTCCATTTCGTGGGCCATCAGAATACGAACATTGGCCTTGTCGCCCACAGCTTGGGCTCGAATTCGGGTAGGTTCTGTCATTGCAAGCTCCTTACTTCAACCGCAACCGCCAAGGGTAACTATGACTTCTTTTTTTGCAAACAGGGTGCGGCCATTGTTCAGGACCGCAACGGCAAAAACATTCGAGGTTTGCGCCATTTTAATGCGCGTGGTAATCGAGGGCTCTATGCTGTCTGTCATGTTAAATACCGCAACCAAAGCCGTGGGATTTTTTTCTGCCAAGATAAGGAGCTGTTTTACGCCAGAAAGTGCAGTAGCCGTGGTTACCTGCACTGAAGCGCCATTTTCGGCCACATCAGGAGCAGTAATAGACACATCTTTACTTTCTACCGGTGCAGCTGTGCCCAACGCCTTGAGCGCATCATTGATGCTTTTGGCATCAAAAGCGGACTTGTTCATCGCTTGAGCGTAGTGCGGAAACAATCCGCTACCAGCCAACAGGCCTAGCACCATGGCTCCGTGTTTCAGTGTGTCACGACGAGTTTGCATTACGTTCTCCTTTACTCAATTCTGCCATGCCATAGGCCAGGTGCATCGTGCGCTAAGTAAAACCCCTGATGAATAGCCCAATGCACAGGGAATTGTGGGTAGTATTAATATGTTTCCCATTTTTAGAATATTGGTATGAATTTTGTTGAACTTCTAGACCGTTATGGCGAGCCTACCGTACTTGGCGCGGGTGGCCTGATTGTTGGATTACTTTTTGGTCTGCTAGCGCAGCGCTCACGTTTTTGTTTGCGCGCGGCGGTGATCGAGTCGTGTCGCGGTGCCTGGGGT
>CALPVM020000175.1 GCA_943327015.2 Akkermansia muciniphila | reverse complement strand
TAAGACGCGTTACCAGATTCCGCATCAGCCACCGGGCAAGCGATGTGCGGGTATTTTGACGTGGTGAAAGCTGTCCAACAGAAGACATAGAAACGGAGTTGAGAAATGGAAACTAATAATAACAGCCTGTGAGATGTGGATTTTCCTCGTTTGAGGGATATGTGGGTATCATTCTTTTGGTTGGTCATAAGAAGCTGACATGTCACATGTTAAAATAAGAGGCTTTACCGCAACTTAAACGCCCAAAGCCTTCGCAAGCCAATTTCCTACTTAGAACAAGCCAAGAGTTGAATCTTGTGTGCGTTTGGGCGTAACCGTAACCCACTCGGAGAACCCAGTGCTTTTGTCTCTCAAGGGAACTACCCCCCCAGCCATTCTTGCTCTTGCAGATGGCACGGTCTATGTTGGCAACTCCATCGGAGCCGCAGGCTCCACGGTAGGAGAGGTTGTTTTTAACACCTCCATGACCGGCTATCAGGAA
This sequence comes from Akkermansia muciniphila, assembly GCA_943327015.2. GTDB lineage: Bacteria > Pseudomonadota > Gammaproteobacteria > Burkholderiales > Burkholderiaceae_C > Allorhodoferax. Next base: position 4,881 of record CALPVM020000175.1, on the reverse strand, counting down.
ATTCTGACCGACCCCAGCTATTGCCAGCAAATTGTCACACTCACCTACCCGCACATTGGTAACTACGGAGTCAACCCCGAAGACGTAGAGTCCAACAAAGTTCATGCTGCCGGTCTGGTTATTAAAAACTTGCCGCTGTTGGCATCTAATTTTCGCCAAACCCAAAGCTTGAGCGAATATCTGATTGCAGCAGGCACAGTTGCCATTGCCAACATCGACACCCGCCAGCTTACCCGCCAGTTACGCACCCAAGGTGCTCAAAACGGTTGTATTTTGGCGCTCAACCCGGGTGAAACCGTTACCAGCGCCCTGCTTGAAAAAGCGATAGCAGCAGCAAAAGCAGCTCCCAACATGGCTGGTTTAGATTTGGCTAAAGAGGTTTCTTCTGCTGAAACTTATGCGTGGACCGAATCTGAATGGGTGCTTGGCAAAGGCTATGGTCAGCAAACCAATCCGCGCTTTCATGTGGTGGCCTACGACTTTGGCGTCAAGAAAAACATCTTGCGTATGTTGGCCGAGCGTGGTTGCAAGGTAACGGTAGTGCCGGCACAAACCCCTGCTTCTGACGTGCTGGCGATGCAGCCAGACGGCATATTTTTAAGCAACGGCCCGGGTGATCCACAACCCTGCGACTACGCCATTGCTGCGGCTGCCACGCTTATCGATAGCGGTATACCCACCTTTGGTATTTGTTTGGGACACCAGATCATGGCCTTGGCCTCGGGTGCCAAAACCTTCAAAATGAAGTTCGGCCACCACGGAGCCAACCATCCGGTCAAAGATCTTGATAGTGGCCGCGTATCCATTACCAGCCAGAACCACGGTTTTGCGGTCGATGAAAAATCGCTCCCTGCCAATCTGCGCGCAACGCACGTCAGTCTATTTGACGGCACTTTGCAGGGCTTGGAACGAACCGACCGATTAGCATTTTGTTTCCAAGGCCACCCCGAAGCCTCCCCCGGCCCGCACGACATAGGCTATTTGTTTGACCGCTTTATACTGAACATGGAAAAGAAGAATGCCTAAGCGTACCGACTTAAAAAGCATTTTAATTATTGGCGCCGGTCCCATCATCATCGGGCAGGCGTGTGAGTTCGATTACTCCGGCGTACAGGCCTGTAAGGCACTGCGCGAAGAGGGTTATAAAGTTATTTTGATCAACAGCAACCCCGCCACGATCATGACCGACCCCGCCACAGCCGACGTGACCTACATCGAGCCCATCACTTGGCAAACTGTAGAAAAAATCATTGCCAAAGAAAAGCCTGATGCCATTTTGCCAACCATGGGTGGCCAAACTGCGCTGAACTGCGCTTTAGATTTGTGGCACCATGGCGTACTAGAAAAATACAAGGTTGAGCTGATTGGTGCCACGCCCGAGGCTATTGACAAAGCCGAAGACCGGCTCAAGTTCAAAGACGCCATGACCAAAATTGGTCTGGGTTCAGCCCGTTCCGGCATTGCCCACAGCATGGAAGAAGCATGGGGCGTGCAACGCACAGTCGGCTTTCCTACAGTCATACGTCCCAGCTTTACTCTGGGCGGCACCGGCGGTGGTATTGCTTACAACCCTGAAGAGTTTGAAGTTATCTGCAAACGCGGCTTGGAAGCTTCCCCCACCCACGAGCTCCTTATTGAAGAATCGCTCCTGGGCTGGAAAGAATACGAGATGGAAGTCGTGCGCGACAAGGCGGACAACTGCATTATCGTTTGCTCCATCGAAAATCTAGACCCCATGGGCGTGCACACCGGCGACTCCATTACCGTAGCACCTGCACAAACCCTGACCGACAAAGAATACCAAATTCTGCGTAACGCCAGCTTGGCTGTGTTGCGTGAAATTGGCGTGGATACCGGTGGCTCCAACGTGCAGTTTTCCATCAACCCCAAAGACGGGCGCATGGTGGTGATTGAGATGAACCCGCGCGTAAGCCGCTCCTCTGCGCTGGCTTCTAAAGCCACTGGTTTCCCGATTGCCAAAATTGCTGCCAAACTGGCAGTAGGCTTTACGCTCGATGAGTTACGTAACGATATTACCGGCGGTGCAACTCCGGCAAGTTTTGAGCCGAGCATCGATTACGTGGTTACCAAAATTCCACGCTTTGCCTTTGAAAAATTCCCCGCAGCCGACAGCCGCCTGACCACGCAAATGAAGTCGGTGGGCGAAGTCATGGCCATGGGACGTACCTTTCAGGAATCGTTCCAGAAAGCCCTGCGCGGCCTCGAAGTGGGCGTGGACGGCATGAACGAAAAAACCCAGGACCGTGAAGTACTCGAAAAAGAACTAGGCGCGCCCGGCCCTGAGCGCATCTGGTACGTGGGCGATGCTTTTGCCCAAGGCATGAGTGTGCAAGAAGTGTTCGACCTGACCAAAATCGACCCTTGGTTTTTGGTCCAAATTGAGCAAATTGTCAAAATTGAGCTCGATATTGAACGCCTGCCGGTGCCCGATAGCGGTTCGGCACTTGACCGCATGGATGCGCCCACCTTGCGCGCACTCAAGCAAAAAGGTTTTTCCGATCGCCGCTTGGCACGCCAATTTAAAACCACCGATACCGCCGTGCGCAACAAGCGCCGCGCATTGGGTGTGCGCCCGGTCTACAAGCGGGTCGATACCTGTGCGGCAGAGTTTGGTACCAATACCGCCTACTTGTATTCCACTTATGAAGCCGATGGTGCCGAGTGCGAAGCAGCACCCACCGACAAGAAGAAAATCATGGTGCTGGGCGGTGGCCCCAACCGCATCGGGCAGGGCATTGAATTTGACTACTGCTGCGTGCATGCGGCGCTGGCTATGCGTGAAGACGGGTACGAGACCATTATGGTCAATTGCAACCCCGAAACCGTGTCCACCGACTACGACACATCTGACCGGCTCTACTTTGAGCCACTGACATTGGAAGACGTACTGGAAATCGTAGACAAAGAAAAACCGGTCGGCGTGATTGTGCAGTACGGCGGTCAAACGCCTTTGAAGCTGGCGCTTGATTTAGAGGCCAATGGTGTGCCAATTATCGGTACCAGCCCCGACATGATTGACGCCGCCGAAGACCGCGAGCGTTTCCAAAAACTGCTGCACGACTTGAACCTGCGCCAACCCCCTAATGCCACTGCACGCACCGAGTCGGAGGCCCTTGAAAAAGCCTCGGCCTTGGGCTATCCATTGGTCGTGCGCCCCAGCTACGTGCTGGGTGGCCGGGCTATGGAAATTGTGCACGAGCAGCGCGATTTAGAGCGCTACATGCGCGAGGCGGTCAAGGTCAGTAACGACTCTCCCGTTTTGTTGGATCGCTTCTTGAACGACGCCATCGAGTGCGATGTCGATTGCATTCGCGACGCTGGCTCCGGCGATACAGAAGGAGCCACCTTTATCGGCGGCGTGATGGAGCACATCGAACAAGCGGGCGTGCACAGCGGTGACTCGGCCTGTTCTTTGCCGCCGTACAGCTTGAGCGCCGACACGGTATCTGAGATCAAACGCCAAACCGCCGCCATGGCCAAAGCTTTGAACGTAGTGGGATTAATGAACGTGCAATTTGCCATTCAAAACGTAGATGGTAAAGACGTGATTTATGTGCTGGAGGTCAACCCCCGCGCATCGCGCACCGTGCCGTTTGTAAGTAAAGCCACTGGTATCCAGTTGGCCAAGGTTGCTGCGCGTTGTATGGTGGGGCAAACGCTTGCTTCGCAAGGCATTACCCGCGAAGTTACACCACCTTACTTCAGCGTCAAAGAAGCGGTGTTCCCGTTTGTTAAGTTCCCCGGTGTAGACACTATTCTTGGTCCCGAGATGAAATCTACGGGTGAGGTCATGGGTGTAGGCACCACCTTTGGCGAAGCGTTTGTCAAATCGCAAATGGGGGCAGGAACCCAGTTACCACGCTCTGGCAAAGCCTTTTTAACCGTCAAGAATAACGACAAACCCCGCGCCATTGAGGTTGCGCGTTCATTAGCTGCAATGGGCTTTAGCTTGGTGGCCACCAAGGGCACAGCTGCTGCCATTAACGCTGCTGGTGTCCCTTGTGTAGTGGTTAATAAGGTGGCTGAGGGTCGTCCGCACATTGTAGACATGATCAAAAACAACGAAATTGCTTTGGTTATCAATACAGTCGAAGAGCGCCGCAATGCAATTGCAGATTCGCGTCAAATCCGCACCTCTGCACTCTTAGCCAGAGTCACTACCTTTACCACCATTGCAGGCGCAGAAGCCGCAGTGGAGGGCATGCGTTATCTCGATCAGCTGGGCGTAATATCTGTCCAGGAAATGCACGCACAACTGTTGGCATAATTAATACTATGAGCACTATACCAATTACCAAACGCGGCGCTGAAAAACTCAAAGCCGAACTGCATAAACTCAAAACGGTAGATCGTCCTTGGGTCATCAACGCTATCTCTGAAGCCCGCGCCCAAGGCGACCTGAGCGAAAACGCCGAGTACGACGCTGCCAAAGACCGTCAAGGCTTTATTGAAGGCCGTATTCAAGAAGTCGAAGGCAAATTGTCTGCAGCCCAAATTATCGACCCATCATCGCTGGATGCTGGTGGGCGTGTGGTGTTTGGTGCTACGGTGGAGCTTGAAGACGAGTCCACCGGCGAGCGGGTTAAGTACCAGATCGTTGGCGAAGACGAAGCCGATCTTAAACTCGGACTCATCAATATCAGCTCACCCATTGCCCGCGCGCTCATTGGCAAGGAAGAGGGCGACACTGCTGAAGTGCAAGCCCCAGGCGGCCTCAAGCGTTACGAGGTCATGGGTGTCAGCTACGTCTGAGCCCGCTTGAACACCCCATTGCCCATTTTTCTAAGTCCATGAGGCTGCGGATGGCCACCATCTTGGCGGCGCTCTGGTGGGGCAGCCTGACCACCTTGGGCGCCGTGG
>CALPVM020000174.1 GCA_943327015.2 Akkermansia muciniphila | reverse complement strand
GGCGCGTTAGTCCTTGGACGTAAGGCACTAAAGAACAGACCACTCAATGTAGAACACACCCATGCAAAGGTTGTCTGGAAAAATAAATACGTAAACTCACACCGGCACCATCACTACGCACGCCACCGCTCAATGTACTATCGCCAATACAAACGGTTGTGTAGCATCAATAAAATTGTTAAATATCAGCTAGGAATGTGGCTTCGTATCCATGATTTAACCTGCATAGGACTAAACGGCTTGATAAAGTAAGCATCGGCCCCCAATTCTTCTGCCGTTTTCTGGTCAGACAAATGTCCTCTGGCCGACACCATAGCGACCCGTATGTCCCGGGTTAATGGATCGGATTTAAGCGCGCTTAAAATCTTAAAACCACTCATGCTACCAGGCAGCATCACATCCAAAATTATCACCTTGGGATGAAATCGGCGCACCAGGTCAATGGCAGCCTCACCGTCCCAAGCCTCCTGAACTGAGAATTCTGTAGATAGGGTAACGCTCAACAAGCGCCTGATGTCGGCGTTGTCATCCACGATCAGGACTTGTGACATAGGGTTTGTTTCTCGGGTTATCAATGGGCAACAGGGGTCATTTACTGGCAATACGCACAGCAATGTCTTGCAAACGTAGAAACTGTATCGGTTTAGGCGGCACTTCAATCTCAGCAGTATCAATACGCTTTACCAGCACAAACGTTGGATCGCCAATGTGGAGAATTTTATACATTTGGTGCTTCATGTCAAAGACACGCACTATCTAAACACCACAAGCACCTAATATACGTCCAACGGCTCATTCCGGTTTAACCCATCACAAGCACAGAACGCCTTGCAAACTGGCATACTCTAGAGCTGTGAAAACCTCTGCCAATGCTTTTTCTGTTGATACCGCACCAGACCCTCTATTGGGCGCTGCTCTGGCCTGCAATGCGAGCCCAGGGCATTTTGACGAGCTGCACGCACATTTAAGCACCACTGACCCGACCACTACACCCCTTGCCACGCATTGGAAGATGTTTTTCGACCATCTGGAAGCGCGTACTGGTTCTGAATTGGATGCGCGTGCCGCGAGTCTGCAACGGCAAATACGCGACAATGGCGTAACCTACAACGTCTATGCCGATGAAGAGGGGCCGCAGCGTCCCTGGTCGCTGGATTTGTTTCCGCTGATTATTGACAGTGCCAATTGGAAAAAAATTGAAGCCGGCATACTGCAGCGTGTGCAACTGCTGGAAGCCATCATGGCAGACTGTTACGGGGAGCACACTTTTTTACAGCAAGGCCTGCTGCCACCCGCTTTGGTGTTCGGGCACCCCGGATATTTGCGTCCTATGCAAGGATCTACGCCTGCGGGTGGTATACACCTGCACGTGGTAGCATTTGATTTGGCACGCGGCCCGTTTGGGCATTGGTGGGTGGTAGACCAACGCTGCCAAGCCCCCTCGGGTTTGGGCTATCTTTTAGAAAATCGGCTAGCGGTTTCGCGCCAGTTTGCCCCAGCGTTTCAGGCTCTTAAAGTACAGCGGCTAGCGGGCACTTACCGCGCCTTGATGGACAGCCTCAAGTTACTCAGTCCTGCAGGAAACAACGCCCATGTAGCACTGCTCACCCCTGGCCCCTACAACGAAACCTACTTTGAACACGCCTATCTGGCGCGCTATTTGGGTATCAGTTTGGTAGAGGGCAGTGACCTGGTGGTGCGCGACGACCATCTTTTTTTAAAAACTATGCGCGGCTTGGTGCCAGTACACTGCCTGCTCAAGCGCGTGGACGACCAGTACCTTGACCCGCTGGAGCTACGCCCTGATTCTTCTTTAGGCGTACCCGGATTGCTGCAAGCGGTGCGTGCCGGCAATGTACTGATGGCCAATGCACCGGGCTCTGCTTTTTTGGAGTCCCCTGCGCTCATGGGTTTTTTACCGGCACTGGCACGCCATGTGTTGCAGCAAGACCTTTTGCTGCCTGCCCTGCCCAGCTGGTGGTGTGGCGAAGAAAGCGCCATGCAAGAAACTCTGCCCAGTTTGCATGAGCGCACCATCAAACCGACCTATCCGCACTCCAGCATCCACCCCGGATTTGATACCGTGCAAGGCCATGCACTGCCGCAACCGGCTTTGCAACAACTCGCACAACGCATGCGCCAACAAGGCGACAGTTATACCGTTCAGGCTTATGTGCCTTTGTCACAAATGCCAAGTTGGCAAGGCAATTCAGCCGGGCAGCAAAGCCAAATAGTGGCACGCTCCAACGTGCTGCGCGTTTTTGCAGTTTCTGACGGGCTTGACGTCCATGGCAAGCCTCGCTGGCGCGTACTACCCGGGGGGCTAGCCAGACTGGCAGGCGAGGAAGCTGACTTTACTTCCATGCAGCGCGGCGGCAGCAGTGCCGATGTTTGGGCGCTCACCAACGAAGAAGTAGATGCCACCACGCTGCTCCCACAAAGCCAAACTCCCGACCTCTTGCGCCAGCGTAAAAGGCTGGTCACCAGCCGAGCGGCAGAAAATCTGTTTTGGCTGGGGCGCTATACCGAACGCACAGAAAACTCGGCACGGCTTGCGCGTCTGACTTTGGAGTGTTTGTGTGGCGAAGCGCAAACTTCGGTACCACTGATGCAGTGGCTCAGTCAAATGGCTGTGGCCAATACGCTGGTGCTACCCAGCGTGCCGAATGCAATAGAGTCGCGCCGAACGTTTGAGCAAGCACTGATTGACAACCTGAACTGCAACCGCAACGCCACCAGCGTGGGCTTTAATTTGCGCGCACTCAAAAACACCGCTGCCCATGTGCGCGAGCGCCTGTCGCAAGAACACTGGAACATGATCGTGCGCACCGAAGAAGAGCTTAGCGCGCGCTGCAATCAAATATCGGTGCAAGGTGAGTTTGCAGCCAATGAAGCGCTGCGTACACTCAAGTTACTCAACGACAGTTTGGCAGCTATTACCGGTGCGCAAACCGATCGTATGACGCGTGACGATGGCTGGCGACTGCTCAGCATTGGACGCCATGTCGAGCGCCTGGGATTTTTGTCCAATGCACTAAAAAGTGGTTTCATGCATGGTGGTCTCAATAGCCCGGGCAGTTTTGATGCCATGCTGGCACTGTTTGACAGCACCATTACCTTTAGGGCGCATTTTCAGCAAAGCCGTGATGTAGCGGCACTCATCGACCTGTTGGTGCTCGATAGTGATAACCCGCGCTCTTTTGTTTGGGTGCTGGACAAGCTGCAGGGACGCTTGGACAAACTCACATCGCAAGAGAACTGCGCCCCAAGCCGGTTAGGCACACTGGTACCTGACTTTAAAAACTGGACCTTGCCCACTTTGTGCGAAAGCATGGATGCATCCACGCCCCCACCGCGCTTGATAGAACTTTTGCATAACCTAGGGCAGACCGCGTTTCAGCTCTCGGACGAGCTGAGCGCTACCTACTTTACCCATGCGCGGGTGAGCAAAATGAGCGTGGGCACCTGATGCAACTCCAGATCATTCATGAAACACGTTACGACTACGTGCCTGCAGTTGAAACAGCGCAGCACATTGCCTACCTGCAACCCGCTAACCATGGCGGGCAGCAATTGCTAAAGCACACGCTGACTATTCAACCGGAGCCTGCCCAACGCCTTAACATACGCGACACATATAACAACGAACGCTGCTTTTTTGCGCTGCAAACCCTGCACAAGCAGCTTGTGGTGCGTGCCAGCAGTATAGTAAAAACAGAATCTAAAGCTGCGCCCAGTAGCACCATCCGCTGGGAACAACAAGCGGCCTTATTCAGGTACCACGCGGGCGCACAGTTTGACGCAGCATCTGAATTTGTATTTGCCTCGCAGTTTGTACCTCTGCATGCAGAGTTTGCAGCCTATGCCCAGCCCAGTTTTGCGCCCGGTGTTGGCGTATTGCAGGCAGCCACCGACTTGATGCAACGCATTCATACAGACTTTGTGTACGACAGCAACAGCACCCACATCAATACCCCGGCATTAGAAGCCTTGCAACAGCGCCGTGGCGTTTGCCAGGACTTTGCCCACATCATGTTGGCATGCTTACGCAGCAACGGACTCGCCGCCAGATATGTGAGCGGCTATATGCTCACCCAGGCTGCACCCGGCACCATTAAATTAATCGGCAGTGACGCATCGCATGCATGGGTGAGCGTGTATGTATCTGACCTACCCGAGGGCGCACGCTGGTGCGACTTTGACCCCACCAACAACCGCTGGGGCTGGCATGCTCCGGGCGAAGACTACGTCACCGTAGCCGTGGGGCGCGACTTTGCCGATGTATCGCCCTTACGCGGGGTTATTCATGGCGGCGCAAACCATGCCCTTACTGTGGGGGTAACGGTGCAACCTTATGCTGAATCGTTGGTACGATAGCACCCCTTCCACATTTATTAAAAAACACCATGAATATTTACGATCAACTCAGCGCCCTGAACATCACACTGCCCCCCGTAGCCGTACCCGCTGCCGCCTATGTGCCATTTGTGCAAACTGGTAATCTGGTTTTTATAAGCGGCCACATTGCCAAAAAAGATGGTGCGCCCTGGGTCGGGCAGTTAGGCAGCACGATGAGCACCGAAGAGGGCAAGACAGCGGCGCGTTCTATTGCCATTGATTTGCTCGGCACCCTTCACGCCGCCGTGGGCGATTTAAACCGCGTTACCCGCATTGTCAAGGTGATGTCACTGGTGAACTCCACCAGCACATTCACCGAGCACCACTTGGTTACCAATGGCGCCAGCGAACTGTTAGGACAGGTATTTGGTGCAAAAGGCGCACACGCGCGCAGCGCCTTTGGAGTCGCCCAGATTCCTCTGGGCGCTTGTGTGGAGATTGAACTGATTGCCGAAGTATCTGCTTAAGCTTTGGTGCGTCCAGGTGGCACTGCGCCACGGCCTTCCAGAACATCCAAAATGCTTTGGTAGGTTGAAATAATGGTGTCAACAATGTAGCTCACAAACGGCTCCAGGTTGCCTTCTTCGGCCAAACGAATGGCCTCGCGGTACTGGGCCTTGCGATCTACGTGCAACACTGCCGGGAAATAGCTCTGATTCATCAAAATCAGATTCATAAGAAAGCGTGCTGTACGGCCATTGCAATCATCAAACGGATGAATGCGTACCAGGTTGTAACACGCTACCGCTGCAATGTGCACCGGATGCAAGAGGTTAATGGATTTATTAATCCACGACACCAGCTTCTCCATTTCGCCCCGCAAATGGTCTTCTTCTAACTTGTAAACACCGGGGCGCACCTCTTTACGCACGTTCTGCCCTTCAAAGGTTTTAATGTTAACGTGGGTAATGCCTTGCATCAAGATGGTGTTTATTTCTTTGAGCCGTGCCTCGGTTACAGTTTGCT
>CALPVM020000173.1 GCA_943327015.2 Akkermansia muciniphila | reverse complement strand
GCTCCCGCACCACCGGTATGAACAATGGCCGCAGGCATAGGCCAGCCCAGCACCACATTACTTAAACCAGTCGTAAGCTGCAGTAGCAATAGCCCGATTAAAACCCAAGCCGGACGCCGAAGCGACTGTACATTTTTAATGATGTACACACACAAAGCTCCCAATATTGCCAATGTCAACATTGCTAGCATGCGGTGCGTAACGTGTATGGCCGTTAATGCCTGAAAGCTGATATGGACACCCTTGCTGTCTATCCCTAGCGGATGCCACAAATCAAAGGCCTGCACAAAGTCCATCGCTGGCCACCAACTATTTTGGCAAAGAGGGAACTGCGTACAAGCCAATACGGCGTATTGTGTGCTTACCCATGCCCCGGAAGCTGCTTGAATAAACAGCAGCAGTAACGATAATCCCAGAAACAGACGCAACTTTGAAGGATATACAGGTGACAAACTGGAGCTCATGCACTGGTTTTGCAGTACAACTTGCGCCGTTAGCAACGCTAAAAGTACATACGCCCCCAGCAAATGCAAAGTAACGATAGCAGGAAACAGCTTCATAGTAACTGTAAGCGCGCCAAAAGCACCCTGAATACACACCCATACCCAAGCTATGGTGGGCCACCACGGATTAATCATTGGCAGCGATGCAGAATTTTTTCGCAAATACCAAGCGGACAGTGCCAGCAGCGTCATTAAAACACCCACACCACTTGCCAAATAGCGGTGGAGCATCTCGATCCAGGCCTTACCATGGGTTACCGGACCATCAGGCAAGGCGGCTTGTGCATTGTCAATATGTACGCGTGCGCCTACTGGCGAAGCACTACCATAACAGCCAGGCCAATCTGGGCATCCCAAACCGCTATCGCTAAGACGGGTAAAGGCACCGAACAGCACCAAATCAAAAGTTAAAAACAGTGTAATCAAGGTGAGCGCCCGCCACCGACCGGCTGCACTCTGTCCACGGGTGCGAACAAATAACCAAAGCAAAGGCAGCAAAGAAACTGCCATGCCCAGCACCATTATCTGCAGTAAGGGCGACAAATCAAACATGCTAGCGTCCAGCCTTATCCCAAAAGGCTGAGGCCCGCATAACACGCTCTAAATCACGCTTTACTTTTGGAAACTGCTCCTTGTCAAGCCGCGCTGGAAAACGCATCATCCAGTTACCAATAGGATCGACCAGATACAAGTGCTCCGCCAATGCATGATCTGTTTGCGGTTGCAACCATGCACTCAGTTGTTGTTTAGAAACCCGAATAACACGTGCATTTTGCAGTGCTTGTTGCAGATCTTTATTGACTGGGGCATCGTCATTAACCAACCACACCCAATCCAAACGGTCTTTATCTTTACCCAACCCTTCGCGAAGTTGCCTCTGCAAATACAGATGATGGGCACACATTGCGTCACAAGCACCACCCGCTACGCTTACAAACAACCACTGACCTTTTAAACTTTGCAAATTGACCTGATCGCCAGCCAAGGTTGTGCCAGTCAAAACAGGTATGGGGCGTTGCGGGTCGATCAGCTCACCAAAGTTGCGTCGACCTTCTGGCCGAATTACATAATACGTAAAATACGACGCTATAACAGGTGCTGCACATACCAACAACACAAGTAACATCTTCCATCGACCGTAGCGCGTACGCACGGCTGAATTCTGCAGTTCTGGAACCAAGGGCATTGAATGTACGGTCATAGCCAGTGGCTGGTCATTTTGGGAGCTGTCACTGGACATGGGAAAAGACTTTCTGATTACGGTTGTACAACGGTTTTATGATCTGAAACCACACAAACAAAACAACGATAAGAGCACACAAACCAAACCATTGTGCAGCATAGCCATAGTGTTTTTGTACCCCAAAGTTAATTGGAGTCCAATCTCGCAGCATTCCTTCACTAGGATCACCTTGCTGCTGCAAAATGGCTAAATACACCCGTTCGTTGCCTTGCAATTGCAGTGAATCAAGCTCTAGATTTTGACGTATAAACCCGGTTACTGCAGAACCTGGCTCATAAAGCTTAGAGGGAGGCGGGGCTATGCGACCGGTTATCTGCACCTTGCCTTGGACTGTTTCAATTGATGGAATCTGCTCACGGTTTATAAAGTTACGAGGCACCCATCCGCGCTGCACCCATACCAACAACTTGCTATTTTCCAGTTGCAAAGGGGTAAAAACAAAAAACCCCACTTTACCGTTTAACTGCCTGTTATCCAAGTACACGGTAGCTTCGGCACGCCACTGACCCACAAGCACCGCCGGTTGATGCACCAAACTTTCTGGCTGCACAACCTGCTCGAGAGCTTGATTATAAAGAACGGGCATCTGAGCTTTGGCGCTGATGGAAGCTTGCAAACTTTCTTTTTCTGCTGCGCGCGATAATTGCCAGCGACCCAATGAAGCAGTAATGACAACGCTTAGCAATGCTGCTATTAAAATCAGTAATGATCTGATTTTTACATTCATTGGATAATCCCTAGCATGACATATTTAGTAGCGCTCGCTTTTTTAGCCATTCTTGGTAGCCTTGCTACTGCATTATTTTTTATGCTTCGTGGTGGAACACATACCCCCACCAAAACCAAGCGCATGGCATACGCACTTGCTTTGCGTGTAGGCGTTTCCATCATTTTGTTTCTATGCATTCTTGTAGCTTGGAAAATGGGCATTATCCAACCAACCGGAATAGCTCCGGGACGCTAGTTGGATCCAATTAAAAAGGCACCGCAAGCGGTGCCTTTTTTTGGGTGCTAAGCGCAATTACAACCAATAGACCAAAACATACAAGCCAAGCCACACCACATCAACAAAGTGCCAATACCAGGCAGCACCTTCAAAACCGAAATGGCGCTCTGGAGTGAAATGGCCTTTTTGCAAACGCAGAGTAATAAACAACAGCATTAACATACCGACAAACACGTGGAAACCGTGAAAACCAGTGAGCATGTAAAAAGTTGAACCAAAAATGCCAGAGCTGAGTTTGAGGTTGTAGGCTGTGTAAGCATGGTAGTACTCATAACCTTGCACACACAGGAATACTACACCCAACAACACTGTTAACCACATAAAGGTAATGGTTTTGCTGCGGTTGTTGTCAATTAAGGCGTGGTGGGCAATAGTTAAGGTAACACCCGATGTTAACAACAATGCAGTGTTGATGGTAGGCAACCAAAATGGGCCCATCGTTGTGAACGGTTCTACGATTCCTGCTGGCGACGCGGTAGCACCTGCAACAACGCTAGGCCACACAGCCTTAAAGTCTGGCCAAAGCAAAGAGTTTTCAAGGCTACCTAAAGCAGGTACAGAATGTGCACGTGCCCACCACAGAGCAGCAAAAAATGCACCAAAGAACATGACTTCAGAGAAGATAAACCAGCTCATGCTCCAGCGGAAAGAATAGTCAATTTTGTGACCATATTGGCCAGTTTGACTCTCAGAAATAGCGTCACCAAACCACTGGTACAAAACAACCAGCCACCATGCCATGCCAAAGGCTAACGAATACATACCCCAAGTGGCACCGTTAATCCATTGACCGGCACCCAAAATGACAAAAAACAGACCTATAGCGGCCATAACCGGGTGTCTTGATGGCCCAGGTACAAAATAGTATGGCGTTGTTCCGTGTGCTGCTGAACTCATGGATATTTTTCCTTCTCAATACTTAAATCTTATTTCCTGCAGTTGCAGGAGTTTACTTTGCTACCACCCAGTTGACCAAAAAAATCAGACCAACCACAAACAAAAATGTACCAACAATACCAATTAACACCACATGCAAAGGATTAACCTTGGTTAAATCTTCTTGGTAACCTTGCCTGCTTCTGACCCCCAAAAACGACCAAGCCACCAATTTGATACTACGAAAAAACGATGGAGAACTGGTAGTGGTGGGCAAAAGTTTGTTACTCACCATTAACCCCCATTGGTTGCTGAATTATGAACGCTTGCAACAGGGGCTGGAGGTGTTTTACCACCGACTTCAAAAAATGTGTACGACAATGTAATTGTTTTTACATCTTTTGAAATTTTAGGGTCGATTACGAAAGCAACCGGCCAAGATTTTTTTTCACCAGGCTCAAGAATGTACTGGTTAAAACAAAAACATTCTAGTTTATTAAAATGCGCCGAGGCTTGCTGTGGTGCATAACTTGGAATCGCTTGTGCAGCCATGCGCCGGTTTTGTATGTTTTGAAACTCATACATCACGGTGGTTAATTCACCTGGATGCACTTCTACAAAACGTTGCGCCGGTTTAAAGTCCCAAGGACCGCGGCTATTGGCATCAAACTCCACTGTGATAGTGCGGCTGGTATCAATCTGTGAATTAGATGTTGTTGTTTTGTCTTTGCCAGATAAAACTTGCTCACCCAAAGCAAGAACATTAATGCCAGTGACCTCACAAATTGCTTTATAGATAGGCACTAGTGCATAACCAAAAGCGAACATGCCCAAAGTTACAACCGTGAGCTTACCGACCATTTGGAGGTTTGCGCGCTTTAAATTCATAGCTTATGAACTCAGTAGTACAACTTTAGCCACAAACCCCAGAAAAAAGACCAGCACAACAGACAGAAGAATGAGTCCGGTTTTAACGTTGGTCTTTTTTTGGTCTGGAGACTGCATGGCTTATCCAATCACTTTGGTTGCAGTTGCATCCAATTTAGGTGGGGTTTCAAAGGTATGGAACGGTGCAGGCGATGGAACTTCCCACTCCAGACCTTCGGCTGCTTCCCATGGTTTTTGCGGTGCTTTCTCGCCTTTACCCATCATGGCAGGAATGATGACAAATACGAAGAAGTAAACCTGTGCCAAACCGAATGCAAAAGCACCTACGGTTGCAATGGCGTTAAAGTCTGCAAACTGCATGGGGTAGTCGGCATAACGACGGGGCATACCAGCCAGACCCAAGAAGTGCATGGGGAAGAAGGTAACGTTAAAAGCAATCAAAGACCACCAAAAATGGATTTTGCCGCGTGTTTCGCTGTACATCACACCGGTCCATTTGGGCAACCAATAGTACACACCTGCAAACATAGCGTACAACGAACCTGCTACCAACACATAGTGGAAGTGCGCAACCACGTAGTAAGTATCTTGCAGTTGGATGTCAATAGGAGCCATTGCCAGAATCAAACCGGTAAAGCCGCCCATGGTAAACACGAAAATAAAACCTACCGCAAACAGCATGGGGGTTTCAAAAGTCATGGAACCTTGCCACATAGTAGCAATCCAGTTAAAAATCTTAACTGCGGTTGGCACTGCAATCAGCATGGTGGCGTACATGAAAAACAGCTGACCAGTTACCGGCATACCGGTTGTGAACATGTGGTGCGCCCACACAATAAAGGACAGAATAGCAATGCTGGAAGTGGCATACACCATGGAT
>CALPVM020000172.1 GCA_943327015.2 Akkermansia muciniphila | reverse complement strand
TGGCTTTCATAATTTCGCGTACTGCGTTCGGCCTATCGTTAAATTAACTTTTCCCAAATACTCAATTGGGCCACGCTGTGCTGGAACTTGCGGCGTGTTTCACGAATTACAAATTCAACGTCACGAGGCTGCTCAAGCAGCTTAAATTCGGGTTGCAGGTGGTCGGTCAGTCCGTCGAGGGTTGTGTAGTTCTCACCGGTTTTGGCTTTAAAACCACCAAGCCAGTTAGCGCGATCAGTAAAATCCGTAAGCCAGGTGTAGGGTGAGGTTAAGATGAGCAGACCACCCGGGCGAATACGCGCCTTGATCATCGCCAAAAAGTGCTGCGGGTCATAGAGTCGATCAATCAAATTGCCGGCAAATACCAGGTCGTAGTTGTTGAATTTTTCGGCCAGATTGCAGGCGTCACCCTGCATAAAGGTGACTTTATCTTTGGCCTGATCATAGGCCTCGAAATCGGTAAGCTGGATGGCTTTGTAGGTAACAAGCTCACCCTCGTCCTGCACGATGTAACGCTGCAAGCCGGTTTTTTGCAGGTTAACTGGAACCTCAATCAGCCGTGCTGAAAAATCAATGGCATCGACGTGCGAGAAAGCAGTAGCCAGCTCAAACGACGACCGGCCCGTGGCACACCCCAGATCCAGCGCGCGTTCCATGTTGCGGTGGCGCATGGCATCAATGCAAATACGCGCACAGGCAACTGGAAAGTTGGGAACATTAAAGTGGCTAGCACCATAATGAAACTCAATGTACTGCGACACCATGCCCGGTTGTTCATACACATTCAGTTCCGGCTCCAGAAGAACTTCGCCTTCTATGTACCGAAAGCCGGAATACTGAAAGAAATGGCGCCTAAATGCGTAACGCGCGTCTTTAATGGCTAAATTGCCGGTTGAGATCCAGCTACCGCCCTTAAAAATATTGTGTTTGCCATCGAAGGTGGGTGTAGAAAAATCGTCGTATACCGGATGCACCTCGAAACCGTCGAAGCCATTGATGGGTGTTGAAGTCCATTGCCACACATTGCCAATGACATCAAAAAAACCGTTTTGGAACGCATGTCGGTTGACCGGGCAAGGCGACATGTCGTATTCAAGGTTAATATTGCCGGGTGCTTTGTCCCAGTAAGGCTGGTCGGTATCCACCAGTGCACGCAACTGGTACCATTCAGCTTCTGATGGAAGGCGAATCACACTACCGGTTTGGGTAGATTTCCAGGCGCAAAACGCACTGGCTTCAAGGTAATTGACTTCCGCAGGCCAGTCCCATGGCATGTCCATGATTTCCAACATGGCTCGGTATTTAAAACCCTGTTCGGTTTTTATCCACCAAACGGGTTGTTGTGCCTGACGGTACTGCACCCAACGCCAGCCTTCCTCGCTCCAGTGCTTGCGTTCTTGGTAGCCACCGGCCTCCACAAAACCTAGAAACTCGCGATTAGACACCAGGTAGCGCGAAGCCTTGAATGGCTTGACGTCGAATGCGGCATGGCCAAATTCGTTGTCCCAACCATAAAGAGGGTTGTCTTTGGCTTTGCCTAGGGTAACCTTGCCCCCTGCAACCGAAAGCAGCTCATTATTTGGCGCTTGCCCGTGCTGCTGGCACCGATTGCTCCAGAGGGTATGGGGTCTAACCATGCCAAGCGGCAACTCGCGCAGCAGCACGGCAGAGGTTTCAAGGTGAATGCGCTCATGCTCAATGCCCATGATGATGACCCACAGCGGGCTGTCTTGGGTGATTGGCAGCTGGATATCAACGGTGCGTATGAAATTGTCTACTATTTGCCGCGTTTGGTCGCGGTATGCCTTAACCTGTGCGGGTGTGGGCCAGTCTTGGCGGCTTTGATTCAGGTCATCCCACGACATTTCGTCCACACCAATGGCCAGCATGGATTCCAGGGTTGGGTCTACGCGCTGACTAATCAGCCGGGCAACATTAAGCTTATTGATAAAAAAAACAGAGGTGTGACCATAATAAAAAATCAGCGGATGCCGTAAAGGGTTGGCAATGGCGTAAAACGCTTCATCGCTGTTCAGACACTCAAAAATGCTTTCATACAGGCTGAAAGTATTGTGGAAATAGTCTAGTACTTCCTGCCTTTTAGACTCTGGATCGCCCTGATTAAGTAGCGGTGTTTTGGTAATGCAGCTGCTGTGGTTTGCCACATGAGCATTAAAAAAGGGGGGTGCTTGTGTGGCCAGTTCGGCTGCCATAAATCAATCCTATACGTAAATCTGCCCGATACCGTGAACCTTGACAGGATCAGCCAAGCTATTGTGTCATAGTCGGCACTCAAGCTTAAACCAAGAATTTAAGAGCCTGTGAAATCTGGCTTATAGGATTTGTTGTACCAGTTCGATTAAAAAAGCAACGTAAAAAATTTTCATCGACCATAAAGTGTAAAAGTAAATTTTTTAACGGGTAGAAACGACATTTTTTACGATTTAATCCTCCACACACTACGCCACTCATTTATCACATTACACCTTCTATATTAATCAAATTCAATCGTTTTACTGGTTAAAAAATCAGTATAAATAGACTAATTTGATTAATAATTACCGTTCACCCTGTCATAATAGTGCTGTTCAGGCCCATTAGGTCATTTGTGATAGTTTCTATCCAAAGAGGGATGTGCTTAGTGGGTCTGAACACCCCGCCTTAGCGCCAAATACTTTCAAAAACGTGCCAGTAAACGATGTGCATCAACGGCTATTGTGTGCACACTGGACTCGTTTGCATGAAGATTTTCGGTTTACGCCACGACCACGCTGGTGCTATTCCTTTAGCCATCATGCCCCCTTTAAGCTTTGAAGGTGAATTTATTCTTATGCATTGCTTATTATTTAGGCACTACTGAAATTTTGATGTAGGCCAATGGTTTACTTAAACTGTTCCGCTGTTATCCACAACCTTGGGCAGAGGTGGTGTGGGTATGTATTCCTTTCTCTAGAAAGAATAAGTTGCAAATGTGTTGGGTAGTTATGGCAAGCCGCTGTATTGGTTCAATACACACTGCTACGGCCTGTTTAACGATAATTTGCTAACAAATTTCAATAGTCAAAAATTCAATGCAAGCACCCCAATTCAAAATTCTGTTCGTCTGCATGGGCAACATCTGCCGCAGCCCGACTGCCGAAGGCGTGTTCAGAAAGAAGCTGACTGACAACCTTCTGCATCCGCTGGTGCATGTGGACTCTGCCGGCACGCACAACTACCACCCCCATTCAGCTCCTGATGAGCGCAGCCAGATGCATGCTCTGCGCCGTGGATATGACCTGTCAGCTTTGAGGGCACGGCAGGTTCAGCTATCTGATTTTGAACAGTTTGATTTGCTGCTGACCATGGACTGGGACAATCGTGCGCTGCTGGAGGAGCGTTGTCCGCAAACCTTGCAGTACAAAATTCGCGGTTTTACCGAGTTTTTGCTATCTACTCAGGCCTCGGTGATACCCGATCCCTACTATGGCGGCGAACAGGGATTTGAGCACGTTCTCGATTTGGTGGAAGAAGCCTCTGATGGATTAATTGAGTTGGTCAAGAAAAAGGTACAGACGTATGGCACATAACGCACTGAATGTTTTAGGGACGGCACTGGTTCCCTGTTCTTACGACCCGTTGACCGGCTACTACCGGGATGGGTGCTGCAACACTGATAAACACGACCACGGCAGCCATGTGATTTG
Organism: Akkermansia muciniphila; assembly: GCA_943327015.2. Classification (GTDB taxonomy): domain Bacteria; phylum Pseudomonadota; class Gammaproteobacteria; order Burkholderiales; family Burkholderiaceae_C; genus Allorhodoferax. The sequence goes on along the minus strand of CALPVM020000172.1, from coordinate 1,714 downwards.
CGCAAAAGTCACCCAGCCATTTCTAGAGTTTTCGCTAGCACGCGGCAATGATTTGGTGACACCGAAACCGGAATATCGTTTTGCAGGGCTCAAAGCCGGTGATCGTTGGTGTTTGTGTGCTTTGCGCTGGAAAGAAGCGTTGGATGCCGGAGTCGCGCCGCCCGTTGTTTTAGAAAGCACCCATGTAAAAGTACTTGAGTTTGTGACGATGGAGCAGTTACAACAACATCAGTTGTAGGTTATATGGCTGTATTTCAAATGTTCATTTAAAAACTACACGCTGATAAACTAATTTCGATTAGATGTACCAACTCAATCTTTTGCAACTCACGAGTTGGAAAACCCGAAGATACTGGTGACGATACTGGGCAAAAATTGGGATATTTGCAAGCTTTGAAGGATAGCAATGCGACTTAATCTGAGCAAAAAATATCTTTTAAGCAAACAATAAACGGTAACTGAGCGGTAACCCAAATGGTATCCCAGAGCCACAAAGAACAAAGGACTTAGCATCTTTCAACGCTAAGTCCTTGATTCTTATGGTGCGGCTGGCAGGAATTGAACCCACGACCCCTTGGTTCGTAGCCAAGTACTCTATCCAACTGAGCTACAGCCGCTAAGCTTTGTATTGTATCACAAGTTTAAGAGCTCTCGGGCTTCTTTTGCACTTGCAATCGATCTTCCTGCATTTTGAGCACATTTTGCCAGCTCAGCAATCAGTTCGCCGTTGCCGTTGGCGCGATCGCCATTAGGTAAGTAAAAGGTATCTTCCAGCCCGGTACGTAGCATGCCACCCAAATCTGCAGTTTTTTGGTGCACCGGCCAGATTTCAGAGCGGCCAATCAGGGTGCTTTGCCAGATGCTGTCCGGCGCCATCCACTGCGGCAGCAGTGCCAACAACTCGGCACTGCAGGGCATACCGGAAGCAACACCCATCACCAAGTTATATTCTGCACGCCCCATCCCCTCTTTTAGCATGCCGGCTTTGAGGTACATGGTTACTGACCGCACAATACCCACGTCAAAGCATTCAAACTCCGGGTGAACGCCGCACTCCTGCATCACATCTAAAAACTGCTGTACTTTAGACACAGGGTTATCAAACACCATAGGTGGCCAAGCCCAATGGCCATCGTCTTTGAGTTTCAGGTAATTCAAGCTACCGGCGTTGCATGCGGCAATTTCTGGCTTGACGCGGCGGATGCAGTTTAGCGGGCCAGAAATATCCTTACCCACCACGCCGGTGGTCAGGTTAATGATGACGCCCGGACAGGCTTCGCGTATGGCACTGACTACGGCCTCCGCCACATCAGGGTCCCACGAAGGCATGTGTCCAAAGCCATCTTCCTGGCTGCGAATATGCACATGCATGATAGATGCACCGGCATTAAAAGCATCGCGCGCCTCGGCGGCCATTTGGGCGGGCGTTACGGGTACGGGGTATTGTTTGGGGTTGGTGAGTACGCCCGTAAGCGCGCAGGTGAGTATTGCTTTTTCCATTGTGTTGTCCTTGAGCTTATTTATTCAGTAGCCGCTTGCAAAGTGAGTTCCACCAGCAATGCGCCCGATTCGACCTGATCTCCCACCTTGGCATGCACAGCAGCTACGGTGCCTGCAGCTTGGGCTGAGAGCCACATTTCCATTTTCATGGCCTCTACGCACACCAAAGGCTGGCCGTTTTGAACCTCGTCTCCTGCGGCAACGCTAATTTGAG